>CAZLTX010000189.1:0-2560 GCA_964562555.1 uncultured Oscillospiraceae bacterium | reverse complement strand
TACAAGCTTGACTATTACGAGATTTGGAGATCCGTAAAGAAGTCCTCGGGATTTAAGAAGTTAAGTACCACAAAGAACGCAAAGAAAACATCATATACAAATACAAAGACAACAAAGGGCAAGCGTTACTACTACAAGGTGCGTGGAGTCAGAGTGCTTGAAAATCAAAAGGTTTATACCAAGTGGTCAAACACCTGCTACAGAAAAGCAGCATAAATACCGCACTTAGGTATAGGCAAATTTAAGAAAGGACAAAGGCGGCTGTACGCACTGTGCAGACCGCCTTTTTCAGATGAGCAGCAGCTTGAGTTTATGGATTCTAAACAAAAAATCGTCAACGCAGTGGGGAAAAAATTTTTTTGAAGAAAATTGTAAAGTATGCTTGACATGCTGTGAAAAAGTGCTATAATGTGTAATGTAAAGGACGCTTTACAAAACGCATGCGAAAAAACAATAGCAAATGGCAAGGTCGATACACATCATCGTCTAAAAGGGTATGGCTGTGTCGGCGGAGCTTTGACAGGAGAAAAAAATGAAAAATAGAATTGAAGAAATACGTAAAGAGCGTGGAATCAATCAGGAGGAGCTTGCCAAAGCACTCGGTGTGTCCAGACAGACCATCAGCTCGCTTGAAAACGGCAGATACAATCCGTCGATTGAGTTGGCGTACAGATTATCAAAATATTTCGGAATGCTCATCGAAGAGGTTTTTATCTTCGAATAATGAGCGGAGCTTTGAAGAGAAAATGAAAAGGAGGAAGCGGTGCAGCATTTGGGAAGGCATCGCAAGAGGATAGAATGAAAGATTACAGCAGAAGAATTTATTTGTCGATTTTTTGGATGGTGCTCGGAGCAATACTTTTTGTCATGGGAGTCATGGGAAAGTTAGATTCGTTTTGGAGCGGCATGGGCGGTGCACTCATAGCCGTTGGCGGCTTGCAGACGATAAGATGGAGCAAATACAGACGAAATGAGGACTATCGGGAGAGCTTCGATACACAGGCAAACGACGAGCGAAATCGCTTCATTTCAAGCAAGGCTTGGGCATGGAGCGGATACGCAAGCATTATGGCAGGTGCAGTGGGGAGCATAGTGTTTAAGCTGATAGGATACGAGCAGCTCAGTACGTTCTGTGCCTGTGCGGTGTGCCTGCTGATGCTGCTCTACTGGGTATTCTACATGCTGCTCAGCCGCAAATACTGATAAAAAACGATTGCCGCCGCTAAAAAAAGCGGCAGGCTATGCAAGGATACGATGGATAGACAAAGCAAATAGGACGAACAGTAAGAACAAAAGCAGCCCTGCGGCTGCTTTTTGAATGTCGTCTTAAAACCCTATATATCCGCTTGGCTTGCCGTCCTCCAGCGTCAGCGTGTAGCCGTGGCCGGGTTCGGGGATCCACTGCCAGAAGTTTTCTTTTACGGCAGGGAAAAAGCTCTCCATAGCGGCTGCAATCACGCCTCCGTGACAGACTACGAGGGAAACGGCATCATTGCCGTTGTGCCTGCAGGAAAGCTCCTTGAGGCGGTGGAGGCCGAAAAGCTCGTTGAGACCGTCTTTTACTCGGGCGTAGAAACTGTCAATCGAGTCTCCTCCGCCGGGAAAGCTAAAAGTGTTGCTTTCGCTGCCGTCGGAATTCACCCATGCGGCGAAAGCGTCACGGTGCGTGCAGGAGGCTTCGATTTCCTTGAAGCTCATACCCTCCCAGGCTCCGAAATTCATTTCCTGTAATTTGGCTATGGTTTTGTGCGGGATATCACCGTAGATGGTCTTGAAGGTCTGTTCGGTTCTGAGCAGACCCGAGGTGTAGCAGTCAGCACCCTCAGCAGACGGATAAATCGCCTGCTCTCTGAGTGTCTGCAAGGCCGCAAAACCCTCCGCTGCCAAAGGAATATCAAGGCTGCCGTAGTACCAGCCTTTTTGATTGCCCTCAGTTATGCCATGTCTTATCAAATGTATATATGAGTTCTTCATTCAAATTTTCCTTACCCTTTGCTTTTAATGCTGATTTATCTTAAGCTATTTCAGTCTCTGTCCCAGACCGCAAAACACCCTGTGAACCTCGTCGGCTTCCCTGCCGAGCCACAAAAGCGTCCTGCCGACAGCCTCACGCCATGCTCGTCTGTCGGGATCCATGGGAACGATGCCCTGCGAAACATCGTCAACTATGAAAATTTTGTCAGTCAGAGGCTCATCATAAGCTTTCAAGACATCTTTCGCTTCCGAACCTTCGCAAGTGCAGGCAAAAATAAACTTCTCCAAGCCTACAATCACCTTTTTTGACAGGTCGATCGAAAGCTTCTCCTCGCAGTAAAAGATATCGGACTCATTAAAATCCCAATGTTCCTTTGCATATTCGGCCTTACCCTGATAAGTACCGCCAAAAATTAAAATCATATCGCCTTTCTCCTATATTTCATATTCGATATATGCCGGGTCTCTAACAGAGAATAAGTGCAAATACACCGACCAGCTCACCCCAAACGATGCCGAAACCGGCTATATCACCGCTCATGCCTGCAAGGTTTTTCTTGGCATACTGAATAGCAATCAAAGAGCC
>CAZLTX010000188.1:0-2583 GCA_964562555.1 uncultured Oscillospiraceae bacterium | reverse complement strand
TTTTGACTTGATTTTATTTTTTTGAACGATATAATGTATGGTAGTACGACCATCGCTTTGCTGTCGAAAAATAGTTTTGATTTTTTTGGAAAATACTCGGCGGCGGCGATAAAAAAACAGATGAGGTAAGAAAACATGGCAATAATTGATTTGAATAAGTATGGCATTACAGGCGTGACTGAGATTCTTCACAACCCTTCTTATGAAGTGCTGTTTGAAGAAGAAATGAAACCGGGTTTGACAGGTTTCGACAAAGGTCAAATCAGCGAGCTGGGTGCGGTGAATGTAATGACGGGCGTATATACGGGCCGCTCGCCTAAGGATAAATACATAGTAATGGACGAAAACTCCAAGGACACAGTATGGTGGACCTCGGACGAATACAAAAATGACAACCACCCTATGAGCGAGGAAGTTTGGGAAACGGTGAAAAACATCGCAAAGGAAGAACTGTGCGGCAAAAAGCTTTATGTCGTAGATGCGTTCTGCGGAGCGAACAAGGACACTCGCATGGCTATCCGTTTCATCATGGAGGTCGCATGGCAGGCACACTTCGTAAAAAATATGTTCATCGTTCCGACAGAGGACGAGCTTGAAAATTTCGAGCCTGATTTCGTGGTATACACAGCCTCCAAGGCAAAGGTTGAAAACTATAAGGAGCTGGGTCTGAATTCCGAAACCTGTATTGCGTTCAATATCAGCTCAAGAGAACAGGTAATTTTGAACACATGGTACGGCGGCGAAATGAAAAAGGGTATGTTCTCGATGATGAACTACTATCTGCCGCTGAAAGGCATCGCTTCCATGCACTGCTCCGCAAACACCGACATGAATAATGAAAACACAGCGGTATTCTTCGGTCTTTCCGGAACCGGCAAAACCACCCTTTCCACCGACCCTAAGAGATTGCTTATCGGTGATGACGAGCACGGCTGGGACGACAACGGTATATTCAACTTTGAGGGTGGCTGCTATGCCAAGGTCATCAATCTTGACAAGGAGTCCGAGCCTGATATTTACAACGCAATCAAGAGAAACGCATTGCTTGAAAATGTAACCTTAGACGAAAACGGAAAGATAGATTTCGCAGATAAGAGCGTAACAGAAAACACTCGCGTATCTTATCCAATCAGTCATATAGAAAACATCGTTCGCCCGATTTCCGCAGCACCGGCTGCGAAGAATGTAATCTTCCTGTCGGCAGATGCTTTCGGCGTACTTCCTCCTGTATCCGTTCTGACACCGGAGCAGACACAGTACTATTTCCTCTCGGGCTTCACCGCAAAGCTTGCAGGTACCGAAAGAGGAATTACAGAGCCTACGCCTACATTCTCCGCATGCTTCGGACAGCCCTTCCTTGAGCTGCACCCGACAAAATACGCAGAAGAGCTGGTTAAGAGAATGAACGAAAGCGGTGCAAAGGCATACCTGGTGAACACAGGCTGGAACGGCTCCGGCAAGCGTATCTCCATCAAGGACACACGTGGCATCATAGATGCAATACTTAACGGTGACATCAAGACCGCACCGACCAAAACAATTCCGTATTTCAATTTGGAAGTTCCGACAGAGCTGCCGGGAGTGGATCCTGCAATCTTAGACCCTCGTGATACCTATTCCGAGCCTGAGCAGTGGGAAGAAAAGGCACTCGACCTGGCAGGCAGATTTATAGACAACTTCGTAAAATTCTGCGGCAACGATGCCGGCAAAGCCCTCGTATCTGCCGGCCCACAGAAATAATAACAGGCGACCCTTGTTGTGTAAGAACATGCGGAGCAGAGCCCCCGCAAGCATATGCGGAGCAGAGCCCCGCATCTACAGGGGATAAGAAACCATTTGAAACGAAAAAATGCAGCTACCGGTAACATTAGCTGCATTCTTCACTTTTTGCACCGGATATATTTTACATGATACCAAAAAACGAAAAATCGCTGTGCCAATGTACCTTTTTTCTTGAATTTAGGATAATTTGTAATGAAAATGAGTGCCAAAAGGTAAAAATAAGCACGTGAAAGCAATAAATGTAAAGAAAATCTGTAAAAAATGTAAATCCAACCGATTGCTAAGTGCCATAAAAGGCAAAAATACCCAAGAAGTGTACACCGACATACCCCAAAATGCAAAAAGTGGTACCATGTAAAAAAATCCCGGCGATATTTAATTCCCGTACAGACCCGGGACTTTAATATTATGTAAAAGCAAGGGGAATATTACAAACAAATATTGACAATACGTCCTCCGCATAGTAAAATAATTTGAATTATACTATTGGTGAAGAAATTTTGCAGAGAAGTCCGTCACTGCTTGGCTACAGCAGATTGGTCGAATATATCAGACAGGAGCAGGAAAGCGGAAGTGAGCTAAAGGCAGCGATAGATACTGCAGTCAAGGCTTGCATAAGCGAGGGACTGATAGAGGACTTCTTGAAACTGCACAGCAGGGAGGTTTCGGGTATGTTATTCAGAGAATTGACGATGGAAGAATTTGCAGATATAAGGGCACGTGAAGCCTATGGTGACGGCAGAGCTGAGGGTGCCGCCAATGAAAAGCGTGAAATTGCCAAAAATATGAAAGATAGGCAGA
>CAZLTX010000187.1:0-2598 GCA_964562555.1 uncultured Oscillospiraceae bacterium | reverse complement strand
TCAGTGCGAAAGCTCCCGATGCCGTAAGCAGGTCGATTGCAATCATAAATATTATGAGATATGCCAGTATCACCGCCATCGACTTAAAACCTGCGGAAATTGCCGCCGTAAAGCTTTCGAGCGAGCTTTCATGCTGCGAGTTCGGCTGCAAGCTCCGCTTTTCCTTCATATAAGCGGATTTTTCCGTTCTCCTTGCTTTTTCCGTCTTTCGCATACGGCAGTCCGCTTTATCTCCGAGTTTTTCGCCTCTGCTGTAAAGAAATCCGTTGATTATTGCACCCGCATAGTGCGAAACGGCAACCAAAACCGCCGCCTTGTAGCTTCCCAAAAACGAGCCTATCGTTCCAATTATAAAGGCGGGACCGGTCACAAGGCTGTAGCTCAGAACGCTCTCGCCCTCTTTCTGTGTCATGGCTCCGTTTTTCACAAAATCCCCTACGACCTTAGCTCCAACCGGATATCCCGACATAAAGGCTATCACAAAGGGATAAAGCTTCTTCGGAAGTCGTTCGGGATTTACCGTTCGCTTTATGAAGTCTGCAAAGATGAAAAACGGCAGCAAAATCGGAACTATTGAATTTGCCCATATTATTATGGCACTCTTTGAGCCGGATTCTGTAATGCTCGGAAAAAGCACCATGCAGACTGCAAAAAAGCAGGCTGCCACAGGAATAAAACTCTCGCTTATCTTTCTTTTCATAATAGACAGTCTATGCGGCAGCCGAAAGAATCATACTTCTTTTTCTTAGAACAAGCCTCCGAAAAGTCCGCCGTTTCCGTTTCGGTCGTTATTACAGAACAGTAAGTAGATTACCGCTATGAGAATAATAAGCCAGATTCCGCTGCCGCTGCCCTCATTGCAGCCGCACGGCGGTGCAGGCGGCGGACAGCAAGGCTGAGGCGGACACGGCGGCGGGCATGGCTGCGGACACTTATCCGGCGGCGGACACGGCGGAGGACAGCAATTTTTTCTGCATTTTTCCCTGCACTCCTTTTCGCAGCATTCCATGCACTCAGCAGAACCGTTTGGGCTTCTGCGTTCCCATTGTTCACCCATAAAAAAACCTCCATATTATTTTATTTATCATAATATGCAGGTCTTCTTAAAAACGATAATCCGTCTGAGCCTACAGCCAAGGACTTTCCCCTGCTATATCTTCGGGACTTTCCTCGTCCTGTCCCATGGCTATCATGTCACCGAGCGAAACTATATATTCGTCGAGCGGATAATCCATACATTCCGAAAAATCGTACTCATATTTGTTAGTATTTCCTTCTATACTTTCCACACGAGATGCTAGCAATGCGTCCCGAATCGGCATCTCGCTCTCTTTCATGCTTGAAAGCTCGGTGCAGTAAGCCTTGCTCTCTATCGAATACCAGCAGCGGAATCTTTCCAACTCCTCCGCAAGCTTGGCAGCCAAGCTTTCATCGTCCTCGCAGTTTCTGCACATTCCGACGATTGCCCTTCTTACATTCTCGAAAATCGTGAAAATTTCCGTCTGACTTCCCGGAACGAAATTCGTTATTTCCTCAAAATAATTATCGGCAAGCTCTGCCAGCGTATCCTTGTCCACTTCATTGAAAAGTGCTGCCACATCGCTGAATTCAAGCTCCTCATCACATTCCAAAAAAGCCGCAAGATTTTCAAAATACTGAAAATCCGAAGGCGTATCTATATCCAAAAGTTCATAAAGCTCTCTCTTATCCAATGCTTTTCCTCCCTGTTTCTATTTTCCGGTTAAATTTTTTTATTGATTTATCACTGTCGTCCGAACCGCTTAAAGATCCAAATTCTTAAATTTCAAAACCAAATCGGATTTTTCGGTTTCAAGAATTTTCTGTATCATATTGACGAAGTTCTCCGAAAGGTCGCTCGCATAAAACACATTCTCGCCCTCCCGTGTTTCGGCATACAGAGCCTCATTTTCAAGGATTTCGTCAATTCTGTTTATGATTTCATACGACGGATTGACTATGCGGAGCTGCGGATAAAGCCTCTCGATATTATTTCGTATAATCGGATAATGCGTGCAGCCTAGCACAAGAGTATCTATTTTGTTTTCGGAAATAAAATCGTCCATATAGTAACGAATAGTCAGATCCATAATTTCGTTGTCGATTATGCCTTCCTCGATCAGAGGTACAAACGCCGGTGCCGCCTTGCTGAAAACAGAGAGCTTAGGATTTATTCTCTTGATTTCACGCTCATAGTCACCGCTTTCTATCGTGACCTTCGTAGCGATAATGCCGATTCTGTTCGACTCGTCGCAAATCTGTGCAACCTTGCGTGACGCAGGATTGATGATGCCGACAACCGGAATGTCCGGAAATCTTTGCTGCAAATCTCTCAGACAGGTCGCCGTAATCGTGTTGCAGGCAATCACAATCATCTTTACGTCCTGTGCTTTCAGAAAGTCCGCAATCTGTATCGCATAATGCTTAATCGTGCTGACCGCCTTGGAGCCGTAAGGAGTCCTTGCGGTATCTCCGAAGTAAATCACACGCTCATTCGGTATATTCTTAAAAATGTTCGGAATACAGGTTAGACCACCGAGTCCCGAATCAAAAAAACCAATAGGTCTGTTGTCCATTTTT
>CAZLTX010000186.1:0-2607 GCA_964562555.1 uncultured Oscillospiraceae bacterium | reverse complement strand
AACAGGGGTACCCCTGTTTGCTTTCGGGTCGCACATTTTGCCACAAAAGCCATATAATTTTTAATTTTCCTTTTACATTATCACTAAGGCGAATTCTGCTGAAATCACCTGCGACGAGGACGCACGAAGTAACTCGTATTCGCCGACCTCTGACATCTCTGATTCTACACCAAAGTCTCTCTTTTGTAAAGAGGCGATTTTTGCTATTGGGCTTGCTCTATGTATCCGAGCTTCAGAAGTCCGAAGTTGTATCGCTCGAGTATGGGCATCATCGTATCGTATACTTTGTCCTCGTCAAGCTCTATAGGATATTCCAGTCTTACGGTCAGCTTTCCCGCCTTTTCGTTCATCTCTGCCGTAGTTACGATAAAGCTCGGCTGCTCTGCAGCCTCGGCAGCGAATGCTATTCCCAGCTTTTCGCCGCTTGTGCAAAATCCGATATAGCTGTTATAGAAGTCGATAAAATCGTTGTGCTCCTCGTTGACGAAATTTATCCGTCCGAGAAACGCCATCATAACAGAAACCGCATTGTGTTCACCGCTCGGCTCGGCAGCCGTTGTAAGCTCAAGCGATTTCCCCATGCCTCTGATATGCAGCTTGCAGCCGCTTTCCTCACGGAAGCGTGCAGCCTCCTCACGCAGCTTTTCGTAGGGTGCGTCTTCGCCCGCTTTCTGATTTCTTACAATCACCCTGCATGACTCGGCAGCACAGTCAATATCCGCACCGCCCGAAAGCGAACGCAGCTCCATACCCTTTATCTGAGTTCTTGTAAATTTCTTGGCAAGCTCAAATACAAGAATGCTCATTTATACGGACTCAACACCCTGGATTTCAGGATAGCTTTCCTTGATAATTCTTTCGATTACCGATTTGAGTGTCATCTGAGCACCCGGACAGCCTGCACAATGTCCCTGAAGTCTAACCTTAACGATATTGTCCTCTGTCAGCTCTACGAATTCAACATCTCCGCCGTCTCTCTGAAGAAAAGGTCTGATCTGTTCGATTGCATCTTTAATTTTCTGTTCCATTTTTATATTCCTTTCATATTTCTCTTAGTTTTATCTGTTTTTCTGTACTTACTACAGTATTTTAACATATTTTATAGCTTATTCAACCGTGTATGACAGCTGCTCCGCTCCGTGAGCTATGTGCGTTATCGTTATTGATTTCGTAGCTTCATTCTTGCCCGCATAATTGATAACGCCCGACGCACCTTGGAAATTCTCTGTTTCGCTTAGTGCCTGTTTTATCTGTGTTCCCGTAGGTACACCCGTATCGGTCGCCGTCTGCCACGCCTCCTTGGCAGCTCTTCCCTCTGCCTCGGTTGCCGCACTCTCTATGATATCGTCGGGATTCGTCGCAAGCACATTTTCATATGCTCTCGAAATTGCATCAAGTGCCAAAAGATATGCGTCAAACGCCACTGCGGTTCTCTCGGACGGCTCTGAGGTTTCGCCGTACTTAGCCTTGTATGCCTTAACGAATACATCCGAAAGCTCTGTTTCGCTGTTCTGTCCCTGCTCAGTAGGGAATGCCGCATTGATTCCGCTATGTGCCTTGAGGAATTTTATCAGGCTCTCATCGTTCCACGCTCTGGTTCCCAAATACAGAACTGATGTAAATCCGTTTGTTTCCGCCTGTTTCAAAAACTCTATAGCATTCGCAGGTGATACATCTAAGAATACAGCCTCCGCTCCCGAATTTTTGAGCTTTTCGATAACCTCTGTGTAATCAGAGGATTCCTTCGGCAGCGTAAAGGTTCCTACTACGCTCTTGCTTTCTTCCGAAAGCGTTTTCATGCGGTTCGTAAAACGCTTTATAGTCGCAGTTGCCGTATCGTCCGATTCCAGTTTCACCGCTGCCACGATTTTTTTGCCCTGTGCCGTATAGGCATAATCAGCCAATGCATCACCCTGCTTGGTTTCCGTGTAGGTTGCACTGAAATAGTATTCGTTGTTCGTGGTTACAAGCGGATTGATGCTGGAAATCGCAATCCCCGGTATGTTGTTTGCTTTCGCATACTTGCCGGCAATCAAGGTCAGCGTTTCTCCGTAGCTTCCCAAAATTACGGAAGGAGAATTTGCCGAAATCAGCTCCTGAATAGCCGTTTCTCCCGTGTTCATATCCGACCTGTTATCTCCGTAAACGAGCTCAACCTTCTTACCGCAGACCTCCGGATACAGCTCATGTGCAAGCTCTATGCCTGCGACCTCCTCATTGCCCTCGCTGCGATGTTCCCCTGTCATCGGTTCGAAAACCCCTATTTTAACCGTTCTTTCCTTGGCAACACTGTCGTCACCGAAGAAAGCATTCTTGAAGTTGTTATAAGTTGTGCAGCCGCAAAGCCCTGCCGTAAGTGACAGACACAGCAGCACTGCCATCGCTTTTTTAACTGTCTTCTTCATGTTTCCCCCTTTGCTTCGGCTTATTCACCCAAATAAGCCGCCTTTACTCTCTCGTCCGCAAGCAGAGCCTTGCCCGGTCCTGCCATAGTGATATTTCCGGTTTCCATTACATAAGCATAGTCGGAAATCTCAAGTGCGGCATTTGCGTTTTGCTCGATCAAAAGGACATTCACGCCCGCTTCCTTAATCTGCTGAATTATGT
>CAZLTX010000185.1:0-2636 GCA_964562555.1 uncultured Oscillospiraceae bacterium | reverse complement strand
AAACGCACGGGCGGTGCCCGTCATGCTACGCATGGTCGCAAGCTTGAATCACGGCACGAAAATATCCTTGCGAGCAAATATTTTCGCTTGTGATATAATTATTGCGACAGCGTTTGCTTTGCAAACGCACGGGCGATGCCCGTCATGCTACGCATGGTCGCAATAAAGAGGGAGTTTTTTGAAATGGCAGGTATGATTACCGAGAAAACGGTCAAAAATATAATCGGAAGACGAAAAAAGGAAATACATAAGGGTGACTGCGGACGAATTTTGATTGCGGCAGGGTCGGAGGGAATGGCCGGAGCCGCAATTCTTGCGGCTCGGTCGGCACTGCGTGCCGGCTCCGGACTCGTCCGGACGGCCATTCCCAAAGAACTATTTCCGATAGTGCAGGTTGGCGTTCCGGAGGCCACCTGTATCGAACGCCGACTTCCGATTTCGAACCTTGAGATCTACGATGCCGTGTGCACCGGACCCGGGCTCGGAGAAAGCAATGAAAGCATTGAATTCGTGAAGGAGCTTTTGAAAAACTGCGAAAAAACGCTGGTTTTGGATGCGGACGCATTGAATATCATAGCACATAACGAGCTTTTCGACCTTTTGAGAATGCGAGCGGAGCGTTTTCCGAAAAGCACCGTGCTGACACCTCACATGGGAGAGGCAAAGCGGCTGCTCGGCGATGAGTATGATAGAATTGCACCGCTTTCGCAGGCGGCACGCCTTGCTATCGCAGAGGCAATAGTTAAAAAAACAAGAGCCGTTACAGTCCTGAAAGGGGCAGGCACTATAGTAGCCGCAGAGGACTGCGAGGCATATACTAATACTACAGGAAATCCCGGAATGGCAACCGCAGGCTCGGGAGATGTACTTTCGGGCATAATCACGGCTTTGGCAGGGCAAAAAAGGCAGCAGACAGCCTCCTGCGAGCTTGAAGGCAGTGTTTCGGATTCCTGCAGGGCATATGACGGCGAACGCATTACGGCATTCGAGGCAGCGATATGCGGGGTATACATTCACGGACTTGCAGGCGATTTGGCAGCAAGCAAGCTCGGAGAATACGGTGTGACCGCAGGGGATATCGCATTGTATACGGCATATGCACTCAAGACGATCGCAGAATGAAAAAGCAACGACACGAAAAGGATTTGAGAACAAAAAGGAGTGTTGGACTTGATCGTAAAAAAGGGGGATCTTTATTTCGCTGATTTAAGTCCTGTGGTAGGCTCTGAACAAGGGGGAGTAAGACCTGTACTGGTGGTACAGAACGATGTAGGAAACAAATACAGCCCGACGATCATCGTTGCTGCCGTTACATCGCAGACACAAAAGTCTAAGCTTCCAACGCATGTAGAGCTTGCAGCCACACAGGGCGGACTCAGCAAAAATTCGGTGGTTCTGCTCGAACAGCTCAGAACCATCGACAAGCAAAGATTAAAAGAAAGAATCGGCACGCTAAGCGAAGCACAAATTCCTTCGGTAAACGAAGCATTAAGTGTAAGTTTAGGCATTGCCAATTTGAATGAAAACCGTTAAAATGGTTATGAGAGTATAAGCAGGCAGGGCAGGAGCTTCGGCAAGCCGAAGTCTACAAGCCTGCGGACAGATTTTTGTCAATGATTTTCAAGGAGTGCGTTCAGACCGTGCGGCAGGCACAGTTGCCGTCAAGCTCCGCAGCAGCAGGCGATTTTCAGCACTAAGCTTCGGAAACACCGCACGGAACGAACGGCTCTGCGAGATTAAAATATATCTATAATACATACCGGGAGGAAAAACATGGATTTTAAGAAGTACGAGGACATCGCAGCACGGATTCGTATAGACATTGTAAAGGCTGTACATAACGCCGGTTCGGGACATCCGGGCGGCTCGCTTTCGGCAGCGGACATTGTGACCGCACTGTATTTTAAGGTGATGAATATCGACCCTGAAAACCCTAAGATGGAGGGCAGGGACAAATTCATACTGTCAAAGGGTCACGCAGGTCCCGTGCAGTATGCGGCACTGGCTGAACGCGGATATTTCAGCCCTGAGGATATGATGAGCCTTCGTAAGCTGGGCAGTCCGTTCCAGGGTCACCCTAACCGTGACAAAATTCCGGGAATCGAAATGTCAACAGGCTCACTCGGACAGGGCTTTTCGGTTTCGGTCGGCATGGCACTGGCAGGAAAGCTTGACGAGGCACAGGGAAAGAAGAACGGCAGAATCTATGTGCTCCTGGGAGACGGTGAGCTCCAAGAGGGACTTATCTGGGAGGCTGCAATGTCGGCGGGACATTACGGCTTGGACAACCTCTGCGTCATCGTTGACTGGAACGGCTTGCAGATAGACGGCAGAAACGAAGATGTCATGACGGTAACTCCGATAGATGACAAGTTCAAGGCATTCGGCTTCAATGTTCTGACGATAGACGGTCACGATTTTGCACAGATTTTCGACGCATTCGACAAGGCGGCTGAATGTAAGGGCAAGCCTACGGTAATCATAGCAAAGACCAATAAGGGCAGAGGCGTTTCGTTCATGCAGGACAATGCCGGCTGGCACGGCAAGGCTCCTAAGGAGGACGAAGCAAGACAGGCGGTAGCAGAACTCGGAGGTGAATGGTAATGGCATTTAATACAGCGAATGCACCGGCACAG
>CAZLTX010000184.1:0-2641 GCA_964562555.1 uncultured Oscillospiraceae bacterium | reverse complement strand
AAGTCGATACGAGGGCTGAGCAGGAACTCGCTTTCCTCGCAGTCCTCCGGCAGAGGAAGCGAATGTGAACGGTTGAATTCAAAGTATTCCTGAGCCAAATAACGAACCTCACGCTCGGTCAAAATGTTTTTCTTGCCGCCAAGACCGCCCAAAAGCTGTGTTTCAAGCATACGCAGGCTTTCAGCAGCCGTGATTTCCGCATCTGCCAAAACAGAGCGATACTCATCAAGACCGAATTCCTCGGCATCAAAGTGGAAGAACTGATAAAAATGCTTTTTCAGCATATTGTCGGGTAGCTGCCAGTGTACGAACATTACAGTCACACCCATGAGTCGTGTGTCGGTGATAAATGCTTCGACGAACTGCTTGCGGCTGTCCGCAGAGGTTTCACCGAGTCCGCCCCTCAGAACTCTGAAAGGAGCCTGCCCGAAGCTGTCGGAAGCCTCGGCAAAATCATCATTTCCGCCAAGTAAATTTTCTCTATCTGAAGCTAAAGTTTTTTCCGAATTTTTGCTCAAATCCTTATCCATAACAATCTCCGTATCGTTTAAGTCGAATATATTTTAGTATAACTTATTTGAAAGTGATTGACAAGTAAATTAAAGGGTATATAATAATTGATATAAATGTTCGGGCAATGTCCGAATCTCAAAATTTATCCTTATCAAGAGTGGCTGAGGGAATAGGCCCTAAGACGCCCGGCAACCTAGATGACTGCCAAGCTTTACAGCAGGCAGCAGAAAAGGTGCTAAATCCTACAGAATTTTTTCTGAAAGATGAGGAAGCTTGTGGAAATCGCAGACCTCTCTTTCGAGAGGTTTTTATTTTTGCGGGATAAGGATGAGAGAGATAAAAGAAGTTTTCAGAACACGGAGGTAACAAAATGAAAAGATTATTCACATCAGAATCGGTAACCGAGGGTCATCCTGATAAAATCTGCGACCTGATTTCAGACGCTATACTTGAAGCGATTTTCGAGCAAGACCCGAACGGCAGAGTTGCGGCAGAAACCACAACGACCACAGGCTATGCTATGGTTATGGGCGAAATTTCGACCAACTGCTATGTTGACATTCCTAAAATCGTAAGAAAGGTTATCCTTGACATAGGCTATGACCGTTCGGAATACGGTTTTGACGGCAACACCTGTGCAGTACTTTCCGCTATCGACGAGCAGTCCGGAGATATCGCACTCGGCGTTGACAAATCCCTTGAGTACAAGGACGGCAGCCTTGCGGACGAGGATCAGATCGACACTATCGGTGCAGGCGACCAGGGCATCATGTTCGGTTTCGCATGCAACGAAACACCTGAGCTTATGCCTGCACCTATATCATACGCACACAAGCTCGCAAAAAGACTTACAGATGTAAGAAAAGACGGAACCCTTACATACCTCAGACCTGACGGCAAAACACAGGTTACAGTGGAGTATGACGGAGATAAGGTTAAGAGAATAGACACTATTCTGATTTCCACACAGCATGATCCTGAGGCAACACAGGAGCAGATCAAGGCTGACCTCATCGAGCATGTAATCAAGCCTGTCATTCCTGCTGAGTTGCTGGACGACGAAACTAAATACTACGTTAACCCGACAGGCCGTTTCGTTATCGGCGGACCGCACGGCGACTCGGGCTTGACAGGACGTAAAATCATAGTAGATACCTACGGCGGATATGCTCGCCACGGCGGCGGTGCCTTCTCCGGCAAAGACCCTACAAAGGTTGACCGTTCCGCAACCTATGCAGCAAGATACGCTGCAAAGAACATCGTTGCCGCAGGACTTGCAGACAAGGTTGAAATCCAGCTCGCATACGCTATCGGCGTTGCTAAGCCTGTTTCGATTCTCGTTGACACCTTCGGTACCGGCAAGCTCGATGACGAAAAGATTGCAGAGCTCGTAGAAAAGAATTTCGACTTAAGACCTGCTGCAATCATCAGAGATCTCAACCTCAGAAGACCTATTTACAGACAGACCGCAGCATACGGTCACTTCGGCAGAACCGATGTAGATCTTCCTTGGGAACACACAGACAAAGCAGAAAGCCTCAGACAACAGGCCGGACTGTAAAAACCAAAGCCTCCCCTTTGCCCAAGGGGAGGCTTTTGAGTTTTTTGTAATATGGCTATGCGAACTGGCTGTTATACAGCTCGGCATATGCACCGCCTGCCGCAAGCAGCTCGCTGTGCGTGCCGTGTTCGATGATATTTCCGTTTTGCATGAGCAGAATTTTGTCCGCATCTACAATCGTCGAAAGGCGATGAGCGATAACGAAGCTCGTTCTGCCGTGCATGAGTGCTTTCATCGCCTTGCTGATTTCGATTTCCGTTCTGGTATCGACCGAAGAGGTCGCCTCGTCAAGGATTAAAATCTCGGGGTCACACAGGAAAACACGAGCGATTGTAAGAAGCTGCCGCTGACCTATGGAGATGTTTTCGGCATCATTGGTAAGCACCGTGTCATAGCCCTTAGGCAGGGTGCGAATGAAGAAATCCGCACGTGCAGCCTTCGCAGCCGCACGAATTTCGTCCATGGTGGCGTTCGGCTTGCCGTAGGCAATGTTTTCGGCGATGGTGCCCTCGAAGAGCCAGGTGTCCTGCAGCACCATGCCGAAGAACTCCCGCAGATTGCTCCGTG
>CAZLTX010000183.1:0-2649 GCA_964562555.1 uncultured Oscillospiraceae bacterium | reverse complement strand
CGCTCTCAGAGTCTGCTTCCACCTTTTTTACATCGTGATTTAACAATATATCCGTGCCGAGTGCGACACATTCGCAGGTCAGCAGCTCCGCAAGCTCTCCCGCATCCTCGCTGTACGGATAGATTCTTCCGTCCTCGTCCTGTCTGAGCATGATGCCCGCCTCTTCAAAGAAGGCAAATACCGTTTCCTTATCGCCGCACGCCGCATTGGAAAGATTACACCTGCCGTTACCGGTTGCCGCAAGCTTTCTCGCCGCCTTTTCCTTTTTTTCGAAGATTACCGCCGAAAGCTCCGGATTTCTTTTTTTCAAAGTCAAGGCTGCGGCAAGCCCCGAGGCTCCCGCACCTATAATAGCAACATCATAATTTCCGTCGAAATCAATGCCGTCCCTCATACCTTATTCCTCTGCTGTCTTGTTTGCCTCAGCCGATGCTTCCGCAGCCGCCGCACCCTCTGTGCCGCCTGCCGGTTCCGTATTTTCCGTTCCCGGCTTAGGTGCCAAAACGGCATCTAAAAGTTCCTCAGGCGTAGCCTCGATAACTCTTACCTCCGCTTTCGCCTCCTTTGCAGCCTTGATTGCCTCCTTGGCAGCCACATGTGCTTCTTCTGCCTTTGCTGCCGCCTCTTCGAGTATCTCCTGCTTGGTCTTGATGAAATTAGGCTTCAAAATGATTATAGTCGCTCCAATGTGGAAAATATTAAAGCCCTGCACTACGATGCAAAGTCCCACCATAGTAATTGTCGCAAGGTTGAAAATATCGACATCGAAGAAAACATATATACCGGTAATAAGGTTCAAAAGTCCGATTGCCATGTGGTCGTAGAATTTTCTGTCTCTGTTTTCGATGTCCTCCCATGCTGTTACGAAATTACGCACGCCTGTGGTGATAACCCAAAGACCCAATACCATCGGAACCACCGTGTCCGCAGAAAGCTTGTTAAGCAATATCAGACCTCCGAGCAGGAAGGTCGTCATTCCGTCAATCAAAATCCAAGTTCTGTCTTCCTCATCTCCTCGATAGCTGTTGTACGACAGACATTCCACAATTCCGCCGATTACAAACAAAATTCCAACCGGAAATGCAACTGACATAAAGGTTATGCCGCCGTTGGCGAGCAAATATATTCCGCCGCCCATGAAAAGGGCACCTGTAAGCATAGTTATAATTCTCAAGATTTTATCCTCCTTGTGAGTAGTTTTACCCCTCTGCAAAGTTTTCTCCGCACAAAAGCCGCCATGCCTGTGTTTTCTTATGAAAAAGCATGACAGGTGCAGAACCTTTTTCTATTATACTTTGAAATTGCATTCAAGTCAAGAAAGGCACTTTTTTCTTCACCAAATAAACAAGAAATGTGCTATAATGTGGGAACAAAGGAGTGCATGGGAGTGCATAACGAAATCAAAAGCTTTCGGAAAGGATTACTGAGATGGACAGAGTCATACTTCACTGCGATATGAACAGTTTTTTTGCATCGGTCGAGCTGCTCTCTCACCCCGAGCTTAGGGATAAGCCCGTTGCTGTCTGCGGCGACCCCGACAGCAGACACGGTATCATACTCGCAAAAAACGAGCCTGCAAAGAAATTCGGCATTAAAACCGCCGAAACAATCTGGCAGGCACGAAAAAAATGTCCCGAGCTGCTTTTCCTGCCTCCTCACATGGACAGATATAAGCAGTTTTCAATCGAGCTGAACAAGATTTATCAGCGTTTTACCGACTTGGTCGAACCCTTCAGCATAGACGAGTCATGGCTCGATGTTACTGCCAGCACCCTGCTTTTCGGAAGCGGCAAAGAAATCGCCGACAATATCCGTGAAACCGTGAAGCGTGAGCTGGGTCTTACGCTCTCCGCAGGTGTTTCCTTCAATAAATTCTTTGCAAAGATGGGCTCGGATTACAAGAAGCCCGACGCTACCACCGAAATCACCCGTGACAATTTTCGTGAGATCATTTGGCCTCTGAGCGTGGGTGAAATGTTTTTCGTTGGAAAAGCCTCTGCGGACAAGCTCCGCAGGGTCGGAATCAAAACCATAGGTGATATCGCACAGTCCTCACCCGAAACTCTCACCGCACTTTTGGGCAAAACCGGAGAAATGCTGTGGCAGAACGCCAACGGACTTGACTCTTCACCCGTAGCTCGTTTCGACGAGCACGAGCAGATAAAATCAGTCGGAAACGGTACGACCTTCAAAAGAAATCTGTACACCGAGGATGATATTTTGACCGCTGTTACAGCCCTTTCGGACACGGTAAGCTCTCGCCTCAGAAAGCACGGCATGAAGGCCGCCGGAGTCAAGGTAGACATCAAGGACCCGTCCTTCAATGTCATCAGCCGCCAAAAGCAGCTTTTTTCGCCTACCAACCTCGGCAGCGAGATTGCCAAGGCAGCGATGGAAATCATCAAATCGTCTTGGAAAATCGGTCAGCCCATACGCCTTATAACGGTCACGGGCATAAACCTTACAGATGAGGTCTGCGACGAACAGCTCAGCATGTTTTCTTCGGGCAGCGATGAGCGTGACCGCGGTGAAAAGCTCGGTCATGCCATGGACGAGGTCAGAAAAAAATACGGCTCGGCCGCAATCGGCTTCGCCGCAGTTTTAGATAATGATATCGGAGTCAGAGTTCGAGACGATATGCTCGAAAGC
>CAZLTX010000182.1:0-2655 GCA_964562555.1 uncultured Oscillospiraceae bacterium | reverse complement strand
GGACTTTTTCAAAGATATTTCGCACATCACGTGCATTTGCAAAGTTTTCGTCACGGTTTTCAAATAAATCCGCAAAATATGTTTTCATATTTTCGTCGGCATCCGCAGTCATCGTCATCTTCGCATCGCTGCACATCTTGCAGAAAATGTCGTAAAGCTGCTTGCCGTCGTAATCCTCGAATACCAAGGTTTGGGTGAAACGTGAACGCAGACCCGGATTTGAGTTTATAAACTTTTCCATCAAATCCGTATATCCTGCGGCAATCACCACGAAATCCTCACGATTGTCCTCCATTGCTTTCAAAACGGTTTCAATCGCCTCCTGTCCGAAGTCGTTGTCACTGCCCTTGTTCGCCAGTGCATATGCCTCGTCTATGAACAAAACGCCGCCCATCGCCTCTTCGATAACGGCTGCTGTCTTTAAGGCTGTCTGTCCCACATAGCCTGCCACCAAGCCCGAACGGTCGGTTTCCACCAAATGCCCCGATGAAAGCACTCCGAGTGCTTGATATATACGAGCAATCAGACGAGCAACCGTAGTCTTGCCCGTACCCGGATTTCCCGAAAAGATCATGTGCAGAGAGCGTTCAGGCTGCTCCAACCCTCTGGACTCTCTGATTTTGCCGATGCGAACCAAATTAGCCATGGTACGCACCTCCTGCTTGACATTATCCAAACCGATCAGGCTGTCAAGCTCGGCAAGAAGTTCGTCATAGCTTTTTCCGTTTTCTTCCGTTTCACTCGATGATGAGTATATGCAATTATCTTCTGCGACTTTCTTCTGCTCGGTGCTCACTTCTTTGCTTCCATATTGCTCCATATCGTAGCTTCCATATTCACGCAGGCTTCCGTATTCAGTCCTAACAAGACATTTTTGCAAATTATCTAAATATGAATATACTTTTCTCATGTATGCATCTTGCCCGTTGAAGCCCACATTTACCAGTGTTTTGCCGAAAGCCTCAAAAAACTGCATAATAATAATCTCGGCATCTCCTTTCACCGAAATCTGAATATCGAGCGGAATATCATTATAGGCATTTGTGCTGCGATTTTCTCTGTCTGCTCTTTTAATTTCTTCAATCGAAAAATCAGTATCAAGCATTCGGTTCAGAGCTTCAACTGCCGCTTCCTGCGGCTTTTCAGACCCGGATATTATTATATATGTACCCATGCGAACAAGCTCCTGCTTCAACACATCTCTTATCGACATATTAAATCCCTTAGGCTGTTCGTCTAAATTGGCAATTTTCAGAAAGTCACACAGCTTGTACATTTCCTCAAGTGCATTCTTAAAAGTATAGATTGCATAATTATTACTATTTTCTTCGTGGTACATTTTTGCTTTTTCCTCATATTCTTTAGCCACAGTCGGTTCTGCCTCAAAAAACAGTGCTGCCATATGCTTGCATAAGCGTTTTTCCTCAGCTTTGGCTGCATACGGGCAGGTGCAGCTTGATTGCATAGGATTTTCCAAGTCTATATGAACACTGTACGGCTTGCCTTTTCCTTTTGCCAAAACCTTGCCGTCGTATACGTATCTGCCGGTTTGCCTGCACGCACTCACTTTTTTTCTTTTGTAATAATCAAAACCTCTAAAAATGATTTTTTCCTCAAAAGCATCAATAAACTGCATCTTTCTACCTTTCACATCATCAGAGCTATAACGGATCCGGACCGAACATCAAAACTATTTTCGATATTTTTTCATTCTTCGGAACCTCTACACATTCCGAAAAAGGCGGATTTCCGATAAAATGGGAATCTTTGCATACTGAAATATCCGAACTGTACCCAATCAAATCGTTTTCTGTATTGTATGCCATGATGTACAATACAGCTTTCGTCCCGCTGCAGCACCGAAAATTACCGTTGACATTGAGATATATGCTGTCGTTTGTTTCAATCCCACGTCTTGCCGTACATTCTATGAAAGGCGGATTAAAGCCTTTTTTCTCATAACCTAAGCGGCGTATCACTATATTCTCCTGAGGAAGCTTTTCTTCCTCCTCCATATTCATAATGTCAACCGCTTTTACCGTATTAAAAGGCTCTTCTATTCGAATTTTGATTATAGGCAGCTTGAAAGCACCGCCGTCTTCGAAGCTTTGCTTGCCTGTGTTTGCTTTGTCTTTCATCTATTTCCTCTTGTAATTTTGTTCGACTTTGCCGTAGATTCTATACCGGAATGATTGCTATAACCCCGATTGGTGTTTTAGGTCTTTGAAAGGAAAATTTGAACGGGAAGCCTTGAAAGAAGCACTCATCGCTGATTGTATTGCTTACAAGCCCTGCCCCACCATATGTAAAATTTTCCGTAGTCAGAAGTATATCGCCGTCTTTATCATAGACCACACAGTTTAACTCGAACTCACGCCTGATTTTCTTTGCAAAAATCTGCCCTATGATATTTATATCTCCGTAAGAATCTTCATAAGCATAAATTGACATCTCTTCGATACCCACCAGCTTTTCCACCAAACCGCTTCTGGTTATCCTGTCACAGTCCACATTCTTATTCTTTATCATGTCCGACGACATGTCGTACCTCCGTTATAAAAATTTGATGATTGCTTGTTCATATTTTAACATACGCACGCCGTAATGTCTACACGCATGCAAGCAAAGGCTAAGACTTGCAAGCCTTCAGCCACG
>CAZLTX010000181.1:0-2656 GCA_964562555.1 uncultured Oscillospiraceae bacterium | reverse complement strand
TTTGGCAGGCCTTGCGACAGGCTACTGGAAGAGCAAGGAGGATGTAATAGAGAACTGGCAGGTTGACAGAACCTTTACACCTAATATGAGCGAGGAAAGAAAATCCGAGCTGCTTGCGGGCTGGAAAAAGGCTGTCGGCTGTGTCAAGGGCTGGGCAAAATAAAACGAGCAATAGGAATGACAATTACAGTAAGTACAATAAGTAAAAAGTTTATTTTCAGTTTATAATAAAGAGGTAATATTAAAAAACAAAATGGGTGAGATTAAGCAACGAGATTATATGTTTGACACTTTCAGGGGACTTCTGATGTGGTCAATTCCGATATCACATTTTACGAGAGTGGCAGGCGGTTTTCATCAAGCATCGCTTAGCGGCGTGATATACATAACGATAAATGTTTTTGTAATGCAGGCGTTCGTGTTCCTGTCGGGATATTTTTCGAAGAAACCCGATCGCTCAAAGGAAACCTCCTTCCACACCTTTATGTGGCCGTATCTTTTGGGAATACCGTTCTTCTATTTTGTAAGGCTGTTTATTCTGGGAGGTGCACATCTGCATTTTGATCAGCCGCCGTTTGCACTGTGGTATCTGTGGGCACTGTTCTTTTATCGTTACTTCACGAAGGAGTGGATGAAAATCCCGTACATCTTGGAGCTGAGCATCGTATTGTACCTGCTTGCGGGGCAGATTCCTTTCCTGGACGAAACCTTCGCACTCGGAAGAATGGTTTCATATTTTCCGTTCTTTGTCATGGCGGTGTACTGCACGGGAGAGCAGCTTAAAAAACTTCAGTGCCTCAAGAACCGGCACTGCATGCTGCTTGCGGCGGTGCTGCTCGGAGCTTCATGCATTTTGGCGTTCTGTGTGCCTCAGCTTCCTGTAGGCTTTTACCTGCTCAAGACGACGGCTGCGGAGCTTGGAATTCCGTGGTATTGGGACATTTTCGGCAGAGCTTTGATACTGATTTTGGCGTGGGGCTGGATAATCCTGATGGTGAATATTTTGCCGAGCAAAAACAATTATCTTGCATATGTCGGAATGAACACAATGCCGATATATATTCTTCACCTGATTGTGAGATACTTGGTAAAGGTACACGGTATCGGCTTCGGTATTATCGACACGAGCAATCCTGTCGTATATTACCTTATGATAATCGGACTTGCGTCGCTGTGTTCGGTAGTATTTTCATCGAAACCGGTTGCGGCTGCGTATGATTTCGTGGTGGAGGGTGCGTGGAAAATTTTCCTGTGGCTGCTTGCCCGCATTGTTGACCTGCTCGCACTGATACATATTCCGGTAGCTGCGATAAGGGATTGGACACTCGCTGCAATAGGCGGTATCGAAAGCGATCGGAATTTCCGGAATTCGCAAAATTCGCAGACCTCGCAGAATTCACAGAATTCACAGAGCGAGAAATAAAGACTGTAAGAAAAAAAGAAAATAAAAGGATTGAAGGGAGTGATTCTATGATAAAAAAACTCATGATGTATATAGGCGAATACAAAAAGCCTACAATACTTACTCCTATCTTTGTTTTGTTGGAATCAGGAACAGAAATACTGATTCCTCTTTTAATGGCAAAGCTCATCGATAACGGTATCGATGCGGGAGATATGGGAGTAATTACGAAATATGGCTTGATTTTGCTTGTAGCGGCATTGCTGGCTATGTTTTTCGGCTCGGCGGCGGGCATGACGGCATCGTTTGCCTCGGCAGGCTTTGCGAAAAATGTCAGACAGGCGTTGTACTACAAAATACAGGAATTTTCTTTTTCGAACATCGACAAATTTTCCACGGCAAGCCTGGTTACCAGACTTACCACGGATACTTCGAACGTACAGCAGGTCTTTCAGATGATGACCAGAATTTGCTTCCGTGCACCTGCAATGCTGATATTTACGCTTGTGGCGGCATTCAGCATCAACAAGGAGCTTTCCTTGGTATTCCTCTGCTGCATGCCTATACTCGGTGTCGGACTTTTTATCCTGCTGAACAAGGTACACCCGATTTTCGAGCGTGTATTCAAAACCTACGACAGACTTAACAATGTCGTGCAGGAAAACCTCTACGGCATGCGAGTGGTAAAATCGTTCAACAGACAGGAATTCGAAACGAAAAAGTTTACCGATATATCGGGCAGCATATACAAGGACTTCTCCAAAGCGGAAAAGACTATGGCATTCAATATGCCGCTGATGCAGTTCTGCATGTATGCATGTATGCTGATACTCTGCTGGCTCGGTGCGAGAATGATCGTTGCGAGCGGCAACAACGAGCTTTTGGGGCTTACCTGCGGTCAGCTCCTTAGCATGATAACCTACTCCATGCAGATTTTGATGAGCCTTATGATGATTTCGATGGTTTTCGTTTTCATCACCATGTCCAGAGCCTCAGCGGAGAGAATAGTCGAGGTTTTAGACGAGGAAAGCGACCTGCATAATCCGGAAAATCCCGTTTACACGGTTGAAAACGGCGATATCGACTTCGAGGCGGTGGATTTCTCCTATAGAAAGGAATCGGACAAAAAGGTTTTGGACGGTGTTAATCTGCACATAAAATCGGGTCAGACGGTCGGAATTTTGGGCGGTACTGGTTCCTCCAAGTCGAGCTTGGTACAGCTCATTCCGAGACTTTACGATGTTACCGGCGGCA
>CAZLTX010000180.1:0-2656 GCA_964562555.1 uncultured Oscillospiraceae bacterium | reverse complement strand
CCGTAAATTTTCATATAGTTCAAATAAATGATGTGCTTATAATAACTCTAAAAAAGTAATTTGTCAATAGAATTTTCAGAAAATTCTGAAAAATAATAAAAAATATCAAAATCGGAGCAAGAAAATATATGAAATTGTGAAAAATGCACAAAAATATTGCAAAAAGAGTCTCTCCATTGCCTATTGCTTTTCCCCAAAACAACAAAGGGCGAACTTGCCTGTTCGCCCGTATTGCCGAAATATCTGAATTGTCTGCAAAATCTGCATTATCTGCATTATATGCATAATCCGAATTATCTTAAATGTTTTTCAATCAAGTCGATGAAGGTATCAACATATTCTTCTTTGGAAAATATCGCTCTTGCCATTGTTTTGTTGCCGCCGCCCTTGCCGTTATATATTGAGGCGTTTTCCTTCACGAGCTTGCCGCAGTCGATTTTGCCGTCAGATACAAGCAGAACGGTATGGCTCGGCTCGTGTACCAGGAAAAAGATTTTCTTGATGAGAGGACTGATTTCACGGGAAAGCGATACCAAATCATCGAGGGTAAGCAGCTCATATTTTCTGACAGGGGCAGCCGAATTGCCTTCGCTGCCGCTTGCAGCCTCGAGCTCGGAGGCGATAGATGCAGCCTCCTTTGCAAGCACATCTTTTTTAAGGAAATGAAGCTGATTGCGGATTTCCTTGTTTTTTTCCTGTAAGGTGCGGAATTTTTCGAGGACATCCTCTGTTCCCGCACTCAGCTTGCCGCAAAGCTCGTTCAGCACCTCAAACTGCTCCTGATATTTTTCGAAGGCTCGTCTGCCTGCCTCAAAATATATGCGATACATGCCCTTGTTGCTTTCGAGCTTGAAAATTTTGACCATGCCGACCTGTCCGGTAGTTGCAGGGTGCGTGCCGCAGCAAGCCACACAGCCCCAGTCGTATTCGGGTTTTCCTATGCCAACCAGAGTTATGTCGCTTTCAATCGTAAGCTTCTTTCGCATAGGCTCCTTGGCAGCCTCGTCAAAGCTGTCAAAATGTCGAGTGATCATAGGCATGTCAGCGGTGATTACCTCGTTTGTCATTCGCTCAGCCTCAAGGCACATTTCCCATGTCAGCGTGTCCGCACGAGCACCGTCCTCAAAAGCGATGTCTATCGTCATGTAATCGTCGCCCATGTGAAAGCCACGGTTGATACCGCCCCATTCACGGTAAAAAATCCCCGTCAGAATATGCTCGCCGCAGTGCCGCTGCATATTGTCGAAACGGTGCGGCCAGTCGAGCACGAGCTGAACAGAATCACCGGCAGACAGGGTGCAGGGAGCCGCAGCAGTATCAAGCTGATGAAAAATCTCGTTTTCGTATTCGTAAACATCGACCAGCGGAATACCACTTACGGTTCCGAGGTCGCAGCTTTGACCGCCGCCCGTCGGGAAGAAAAGCGTGCGGTCAAGCGTGACAAGCGTTTTGCCTTCACGCTGTGAAATCGCTGTCACCACAGCATCGCATTCCTTCATATATACATCTTTTTTGAACAATCTATCCGTATTCATTGAGAAACCTCCGTATTTTTTGCTTGGGTCGCTTCCGCTGCCGCAGAGCGGGCTGCATTTTGCGAACAATAATTTCATGCTTTGAGTATAGCACAAATCGCTGCGAAAAAAAACGGCGAACGAGGAATTCTTTTGCCAAAATCATTTAAAGCGAAAATTTTGTATATGACTTCGTATATGCCGGGGAAGAATAAAACAAGGCAAAATACGAACCTCGGACAGGAACATTTCATACAGTAAAATAGCAAAATTGAGGTGAAAAAAATGCAAAATGTAATTTTAGCGGCGTTTTTGGCGACGGTATGCACTTGGTTTATAACCGCACTGGGAGCGTCAACGGTCTTTCTTTTCAAAAAAACAAATCGCAAAGCAATGAATTTGATGCTTGGATTTTCGGCAGGAGTTATGATTGCGGCGAGCTTTTGGTCGCTGCTGGCTCCTGCGATAGAACGAGCCGAGGAATATCTGAATGTTCCGGCGTGGTTCGTGGCTGTATCGGGATTTTTGCTCGGTGCAGGCTTTATGTGGCTATGTGACAAGACGGTTCGCAGAATCGGCAGATACAATGAGAGAAAAGCGGAAATGAACACACAGCTTACGCTTGCGGAGGGCGATACCGGCATGAGCCGCAGCAACGGCAGTCTGAGCCGCTCGCTGCTTTTGGTAATCTCGATAACCCTGCACAATATACCTGAGGGGCTGGCGGTCGGAGTAGCCTTCGGTGCGATAAACCAAAGCCAAAATACAGCCGAGGCGTTGATGGGAGCTGTCAGTATCGCACTCGGAATAGGAATTCAGAATTTTCCGGAGGGTGCGGCGGTTTCTGTACCGCTCAGACGAGAGGGCTTTTCCCGCAGAAAAAGCTTTCTGATAGGGCAGGCGACAGCCCTGGTAGAGCCTGTTGCCGGCATTGCGGGTGCGGCACTTGTCATGCACATGCAGACGATACTGCCGTATGCACTTGCTTTTGCGGGCGGAGCGATGATACTTGTAGCCACGCATGAGCTGATACCGCAGTCGCAGGAAAACCGCAGCGACGGTTCGTTTCTCTCAACGATGGGAATTATAGCCGGCTTTGCGTCAATGATGGTGCTCGATGTGGCACTTGGCTGAGTGCGTGA
>CAZLTX010000179.1:0-2666 GCA_964562555.1 uncultured Oscillospiraceae bacterium | reverse complement strand
TTGCCGAAAAATGAAGAAACTTGCGGCTCTCGCTCATACGAGGGTCGTATTTTTTTTCGAACAGTCCGTTTTCGACATATTTCGAACCCTGCAGGGTGTATCATAGGACAAAACGAGCGAGGGCGGAGCAGTGATTATTTACGGTGAATTTCTTTTTCTGGAAAACTTCATTACGGGGCTTCTGCTGCTGATACTTACGGCAGCTTTGATGAGCAAAGGCGTTTCAAAGCTTAGAATTTTCGCGGGGGCGATTTTGTGCGGGGCGGCAAGCTTTGAAATTTTCCTGGCGGCGGCAGGTCCTGCGGCAATCGCATTTCGAATACTTGCAGCTGTACTGATAGTGTACATAGGCTTGGGAGCCGAGAATATCAAAGCTTTGCTCAGAGAAACGCTGCTCTTCCTTGCACTTACACTCATCAGCGGAGGTGCCGTCATGGCACTGATGCTTTGGCAGCAGGTACCGTCGCTGTCGGGCACAGGAGTGTTTTACATACCGCCTGTAACTTACCTTCGTCTGCTGTGTTTCGGCATTATAGCCTTCGGCTTTTCGTACAAGGTGGTATGCATTATCAAAGACCTGAGGCTGAAAAATCTGCTCTGCGGAACGGCAGAGGTGCGTATAGGCGGTGAAACTCTGAGCTTCAGTGCGATGATAGACAGCGGTAACTATCTTAAAGAGCCTATAAGCGGCAGGCCTGTGGTTATGATAGGCAGTAAGGCGGCACAAAAGCTGAAAGGGTTTATCGGCGATGAGCGATATGTTATCATTCCGTTTTCGGGTGCGGGAGTAAGAAAGGGCATTTTGGAGGGAATACGCAGTGACTGTGTCAATTTCCGAGGAAATGAAGTAAAGTCTGTTGTGCTGGCCTTTTACGACGGGGAGTTTGAGGACAGCGATATGATTTTGGGCAGAGATTTTTTGGACAGGGGGATTTCGGACAGTGAAAGTGATTTGGGGGTTAAGAGAAGAAAAAGCAGCCGCTGCGGCGTGCGGAGCGAAAGAGAAAGAATATAGCTTGCTTGAGCTTTTTGAGCTTTCGGGCGGCTTGGAAAAGGTGCGAGCCTTCGGAGTCATGAGCAAAGTGAGGGCATTTTGTGACAGGACGGAGCTGAGACTTTGGCGGCTTTGGTTTCTGTCGTGGAAGTACAAAAGAAACAGACTTTTTTACATAGGCGGAAGTGATGTTCTGCCGCCGCCGCTGAAGGCTGCCGAGGAGGCACGTATGCTGGCGGAATATGCGAGAGGCAGTATGGAGGCAAGGAGCGTTTTAATAGAGCATAACCTCAGACTTGTCGTATACATCGCAAAAAAGTTTGAAAACGCAGGTGTGAATGTGGAGGATTTGATTTCCATAGGCACGATTGGGCTCATCAAGGCGGTCAACACCTTCAAAGCCGACAAAAATATCAAGCTTGCAACCTATGCCTCACGCTGCATCGAGAACGAAATTCTCATGTACCTCAGACGAAGCACGAAGCTGAAAAGCGAGGTCAGCCTCGATGAGCCGCTGAATGTGGATTGGGACGGAAACGAGCTTTTGCTCAGCGACATTTTGGGGAGTGACACAGATGAAATTTACAACAGATTGGAGGAGGAGGTAAACCGAAAGCTGCTTTACGGGGCGATGGCAAAGCTCGAGCCTCGAGAAAAGGAGCTGATGGAAATGCGTTTCGGACTTAAGACGGGCAAAGAAATGACGCAGAAGGAGGTAGCGGACAGACTCGGAATTTCGCAGTCCTACATATCCAGACTTGAAAAAAGAATAATCACAAGACTCAGACAGGAAATAAAAAAGCTGGGCTGAGGCTTGCACAGGCACGAATTGGCAGGTATTAAAAAGCACACCGAAGTACATAACTAAAGTAAACTAAAAAGGAATGGTGCATGCGACTTATGGTAAGCAAGGTTGAAATATGCGGTGTTAATACTGCCAAACTGCCGCTCTACAAAGACGGCGAAATGATGGATATGATTGAAAAAATACATGCCGGAAACAAGGAGCTGAGAGATGAATTTATAAAAGGTAATTTAAGGCTTGTATTGAGCGTGGTTCAAAGATTTTCCAACAGGGGAGAAAATCCGGACGATTTGTTTCAGG
Source organism: uncultured Oscillospiraceae bacterium (assembly GCA_964562555.1). Lineage (GTDB taxonomy): Bacteria > Bacillota > Clostridia > Peptostreptococcales > Anaerovoracaceae > CAG-238. The sequence continues at coordinate 567 of CAZLTX010000179.1, read as the reverse complement.
TGGGCTGTATCGGTTTGATAAAGGCACTCGATAACTTTGACACGAGCCACGGCGTTAAGTTTTCGACCTATGCCGTTCCGATGATTATAGGCGAGATACGCAGGTATCTCAGGGACAATAACTCAATACGTGTGTCAAGGTCTATGCGAGATTTGGCATACAAGGCTTTGCAGGCGAGAGAACAGCTTGCCACGGAGCTTCTTCGTGAGCCGACGGTAGCCGAAATCGCAAAGGCAATAGCGGCAAAAAGGGAAGATGTGGTTATGGCACTTGAGTCCATACAGGAGCCGGTTTCACTGTACGAGCCGGTTTACCATGATGACGGAGATGCGATTTATGTGATGGATCAGGTGCAGGACAACAAAAATACGGATATTAAGTGGATAGAAAACATTTCGCTCACGGAGGCGATGAACAAGCTGTCACCGAGAGAAAGACATATTTTGAATCTGCGTTTCTTCGAGGGCAAGACTCAAATGGAGGTTGCCGAGGAAATCTCCATCAGTCAGGCACAGGTCAGCAGACTCGAAAAAAACGCACTGAAATATATGCGTAAATATGTCTGAA
>CAZLTX010000178.1:1273-2730 GCA_964562555.1 uncultured Oscillospiraceae bacterium | reverse complement strand
GCCACAGTTATTTCTGCCTCGATATTCAGCTCTCCGTCAGCTTTCAGGGTGCGGAAAAGATACCGCTTGTCGGCAGGCACCGCATAAAGCTCCCTTTCTTCCTCCGTAAAGCCGAACGGCTCACTTCTGTAAATCGCCAGCGTTTCTCCGAGTGCAGCCTCCTTGCTGTAATGGATACGCAGAAAGCTTACCCTGTGTGTTCCGGCAGCAAGCTCCGGTATATAGTCGCAGAGCATATCGAGATAATAGGTGTTGTTCATATGTCCGTTATAATCAAGGTCGCTGTAACGAACGACCTTTTCGCCGACTCTGTTCATGTTTTCCACTGTATTTCGGTCGATTTTGAACTTGCCGCCAAGCAGCTCGATGTATTCGCCCATCCAGTAATTTGAAAAATCCGCGTCATCGACCTTCAGTATCCTGCGGCTTTCGAGGTCTACAAGGCTCCACTGCGTAGCTGCAATCGCCACCTGCCGCTCCCCCCTCAGCAGCATGTAATTTCTCAGAAAAGTCGCTCTGCTGCTCGGGCAAGGCCAAGAGCTTGAAATAAGCTTTTCGTCCAAATATATTTCTTCCGGAATCGCAAGGTCAACCCTTGCGAGCATAAGTGCCTTACCCTCTCCCGTCAGATCGGTATATGACGGCCTCTGCGTTTCCATCTGATGACATGCTGCCTCCTGCATCAGCTGCCATATTCCCGATGCCTTGCCGATGCTGTTGGCATCAACTCGGTAGGTATCAAGATTACAGTTCTCTGTATACTGCTTTTTTTCCATTTTATACACCCTCCTTTGCTTTTTTGATTTTCAGCGTTCTCAGATACTCCTTAATCTCCGGGCTTATGCGATGGCTTTCACACGCTTTCTGAATAGACTTGTTTTGAATCCACGGGTCAAGCGTCCTCTCCTCGAAAAGCCCCACAGTCCTGTCATACTGCTTGATCAGGGCAAAGCTATAATACCACGCAATCGCCATATTGATGTAGTATTCTTCGCTTTTTATCTCCGCAAGCCGTCTCAAATCCTGCTCCTCAAACGACTCGTCCAAAAAATATCCCAGCAACGTCACTATAGCAAAGCGAAGCCGATAGGTTTCCTTGCTTTCAAGCCACTCCGTGATTTTTGCTCTTACGAGTGCCTTGTCCTTATTGAAAATCTTAGGTGCCAGCATGTCGCAGGTCGCCCAGTTGTCAACATATGGAAGCAAAGCGTCTATCATGTCCAAGGCTTCCTGCACCGACCCTGCCGAAAGCCCTATCAAAGCCCCGTGCAGATTGTTTTCCTCATAAAAGTCATGCGGCAGCTCAGCCATGAAAAGCCTTGCCTCGTCTGCATTTTCCTTATAAAGCCTCTTTGCATAAGCACGAAGTGCCGGTGTCCTTACGCCTATAATCTTTTCCTTGTCCACATTCGGCATCAGCCTCGCATGAAATTCCCGATATTCGCTGTCCCGCAGAG
>CAZLTX010000178.1:0-1173 GCA_964562555.1 uncultured Oscillospiraceae bacterium | reverse complement strand
ATCGTTCATCTTCATTTCAAATCAAGCTCCACCGGACAGTGATCCGAACCCATAACCGCTGCGTGAATTTTTGCATCTGCCATGCGGTCCTTAAGCTCCTCAGATACAAGAAAATAGTCGATTCTCCAACCTGCGTTTCTCTCTCTTGCCTTCATTCGATACGACCACCACGAATAAGCATCTGTAAGCTCCGGATAAAAATACCTGAAGCTGTCAATAAAACCGCTTTCCAAAAGCTCGGTCATCTTGCCTCGTTCCTCGTCCGTAAAGCCGGCATTTCTGCGATTCGTTTTAGGATTTTTCAAGTCTATCTCCTTGTGTGCCACATTCATATCGCCGGTAACAATCACAGGCTTTTTCTCCCTCAAAGCAAGCAGATAAGCTCTGAACGCATCTTCCCAGCTCATGCGGTAGTCAAGTCTTGCCAGCTCATTTTGAGAGTTCGGCGTATACACATCTACCATGTAAAAATCCTCAAATTCAAGCGTTATCACACGTCCCTCTCTGTCATGCTCCTCTATACCTATCCCATAGCTCACGCTCATAGGCTCCTTTTTCGTAAATATCGCCGTGCCCGAATAGCCTTTCTTTTCGGCATAGTTCCAGTATTGGCAATATCCCGGCAAATTCATCTCTATCTGCCCCTCCTGCAATTTTGTTTCCTGAAGGCAGAAAATATCCGCATCCGCCTCATTAAAAAACTCCATAAAGTTCTTTCCCATAATCGCACGGAGTCCGTTTACATTCCATGAAATCAGTTTCAAAGTCTTTATTCCTCCCCATTTATTTTCGTATTTTCCGATTCTTCTGTGTTTTCCGATGCCGTCGGCAGTCCCCGTTCACGCATCATCTCTTCGCCCCAGTCGCTCAGAGCCTCAAGTATGGGCATCAGCTTGTCGCAAAGCTCTGTTGTCGCATATTCGACCTTGACCGGAACCTCTGTATATACCTGTCTTGTCACCAAGCCTTCCTCTTCAAGCTCCTTCAGCGATGCCGCAAGCACCGTATTGGATATTTTGTCCATTTTGCGTCTGAGCTCGTTGTATCTGAGCTTTCCCTGATTGTTCAATGCACAGATTATCTGCATTTTCCATTTGCCGCCGATAATCGACATGGCGTAGTTCAGCGGGCATTTTTCAAGGCACGGGCAGTCGTAATGAGTCGCTATCATTT
>CAZLTX010000177.1:0-2732 GCA_964562555.1 uncultured Oscillospiraceae bacterium | reverse complement strand
TGCACATTGAAAACAGCATGCGTGTCATTATACAACATGTATACAGCAGATATTAGACGGTCGGGGCTTGAAAGCATCGGCCGTTTATGATACAATTAAATGTATTAGATTTTACGAGAAGTTGTTAAAATTTCAACGAAAGAGGGCAAAAACAGATGAGTCAAAAGGACAAAATTATAAACATAGCCGTTATAGCCCATGTTGATGCAGGCAAGTCTACGCTGGTAGACGCTTTCCTCAACCAAAGCGGCGTTTTCAGGGCAAACGAAGAGGTTGTTGACTGTGTGATGGACAGCGATGATATAGAAAGAGAAAGAGGAATTACCATATATTCCAAGAACTGCTCTATCATGCATAACGATGTAAAGATAAATATCGTGGACACACCGGGACACGCAGATTTCAGCTCCGAGGTTGAGCGTATAATGAAGACCGTGGATACCGTAATACTGTTGGTGGATTCGAGCGAGGGTCCTATGCCGCAGACGAGATTCGTACTTAAGAAGTCTTTGGAGCAGGGGCTTAACCCTATACTTTTCATCAACAAGCTTGATAAGAAGGACGCTCGTATAGACGAGGTAGTGGACGAGGTTTATGAGCTTTTCATGGATTTGGAGGCAAACGACGAGCAGCTTGATTTCCCTATACTTTACGGAATCGCCCGTCAGGGAATCGCAGTCAGAGATCCGAAGGAGGTCGAGGGCGTACTCGTAGGAGAGGGCGACTCCAAGATTAAGAAGAGCCCGACAGGCTACGGCGGACTGGATCTGACACCGCTGTTTGATACTATCATAGAGCATTGCAGCCCTTATCCGAATTTGAACGACGAGCCGCTGCAGCTTCAGGTTTCCACCCTTGCATACGACGATTACATCGGCAGACTCGGAATCGGCAGAATTACCAAGGGCACTATAAAGGAAGGTCAGACTGTAGCACTTGCGAAGGCTGATGGAAGCATAGTGCAGAGAAAGATAAATCAGGTTTTCGTATACAGAGGACTCAAGCGTACAGCGGTACCTGAGGCACAGTGCGGTGATATCGTAGTGGTTTCGGGAATTTCCGACATTTCCATCGGTGAGACAATCTGCGACACTAAGGATCCGCAGCCTATGGAAATGATACACATAGAGGAACCTACTCTTTCAATGAATTTCATGGTAAATAAATCGCCGTTTGCCGGCAAGGTCGGAAAGTTCGTAACCTCAAGACATATCAGAGAAAGACTGAACAAGGAGCTTGAGGTCAATGTGGGACTTGTCGTAGAGGAAACGGATTCCACGGACTGCTTCAAGGTTTCGGGAAGAGGCGAGCTTCACCTTTCGATTTTGATCGAAAATATGAGAAGAGAGGGCTATGAGCTTGCGGTTTCCAAGCCGGAGGTAATCCTGCACAGAGATGAAAACGGCAAGCCGCTTGAACCGATTGAAGAGGTTATAATATCGGTGCCTGACGAATATGCGGGAACCGTAATCAATAAACTGAATATAAGAAAAGGCCTGATGACACAGATGTCGGGCGAAAACGGATATTCCAGAATAGAATACCTCGTGCCGACCAGAGGACTTTTAGGCTACAGAAGTGAATTTATCAACGATACGAGAGGCGAGGGCACCATGGTCAGACGTTTCGAGTGCTTTGACGAATTCAAGGGTGACATACCGCAGCGTGTAAACGGTGTTGCCATCGCACAGGAGGAGGGCGTGTGCACTCCGTATGCTTTGTTTAACATCGGTGAAAGGGTTCAGATGTTCGTCGAACCGGGAACCAAGGTTTACGAAGGCATGATTGTGGGTATGAATTCAAGAAACGACGATATGGTCGTTAATCCGTGCAAGGCGAAGAAGGTCAGCAACATGCGTGCGGCAGGCTCGGACGAGGCGATTAAGCTCAGTCCGTCGAGAGTTTTCACGCTTGAAGAGGCATTGGAATTTATCAATGACGACGAGCTGGTGGAAATCACCCCGGACGATATAAGGCTGAGAAAGAAGCTCCTGCACGAGCTTGAGAGAAGAAGAAGCGGCAGGGTTTACGAATAAAATCGAAAACCTTGTGCGAAGGCTTATACGCTCATAGACTCACAGGCTCACAGGCTCGTAGGCTCATATCGGGCAAAAATAATTTTGTATATAATTATATAAAGACTAAATATAAATCGTAAAAAAATAGGAGAGAAAAGATGGGAGAAATCAAAAAATTCAAAAGAGTGTTGGTTGCCAACCGAGGCGAAATCGCCATCAGAGTTTTCAGAGCCTGCAAAGAGCTCGGAATCAGAACTGTAGCGATTTATTCGGAGGAAGACAAGAATTCCTTGTTCCGCACCAAGGCTGACGAGGCTTATCAGATCGGTAAGGGCAAAACACCGGTAGGTGCGTACCTGAGCATCGATGAGATTATCGCTCTGGCGAAGGCAAAGGGCGTTGATGCGATCCACCCGGGCTACGGCTTCCTGGCAGAAAACGAAGAATTCGCAAAGGCTTGTGCCGATGCAGGCATCGAATTTATCGGACCTACTGCGGAGATGATGAACAGCCTCGGCGACAAAATTCAGTCAAAGATCGTGGCTCATTCCGTAGGCGTTCCGACAGTTCCGGGCGTAGAAAAGGCTATCGAAACGGAGGCTGAGGCCGTAGAATTCGCTAATTCCTGCGGATATCCTGTTATGCTTAAGGCTGCGGCAGGCGGCGGCGGCAGAGGTATGAGAATCGTAAGAAGCGAGGAAGAGCTGCTTCCGC
>CAZLTX010000176.1:0-2763 GCA_964562555.1 uncultured Oscillospiraceae bacterium | reverse complement strand
GGGATTATATTTTTGGAATCTTGCTTTACTTTACGGCGGGGTTATGTTATGATTATCACAAACTTCAAATTAGGGTAAGGGAGAACTAAACAATGAACAAAAAAATGACAGGAAAGCAGTATGTACTGGTTGCATCTATGCTTTTCGGATTATTTTTCGGAGCAGGAAATCTGATATTTCCTATTATCCTCGGTGCCAAGGCAGGAGCGAGCCTGGTGCCTGCACTCCTCGGTATGCTGGTAACGGCTGTAGGTATGCCGCTTTTGGGTATCGTTGCACTCGGTGTTTCCAGAAGCAGCGGACTCATGGAAATGTCCAGCAGAATATCCAAGGGTTACGGATATTTCTTTACATGTGCATTGTATTTGACGATAGGACCGTTTTTCGCTATTCCGAGATGTGCGGCTACTTCGTTTACAATGGGCATCGCACCGCTTGTAAGCGGCAGTCAGACGCTCGTGCAGGCGATTTTCACGACGCTGTTCTTTGCAGCGGTTCTGTACTTCGCACTCAGACCGTCAAACATAATGAACTCGGTCGGAAAATACCTCAATCCGATTTTCCTCGTGTGCCTCGGAATTTTGGTCGTAACAGCTATGCTTTCACCGCAGGATGCGGTTTCTGAGGTTCCTGTAAGCGGCAGCTATGCCGACAGTGCATTTGCGACAGGCTTTTTGCAGGGCTATGACACACTCGATGCACTTGCATCACTGGCATTCGGTATTATCGTAATCAATGTAATAAAAGGAATGGGTATAGAAGAACCGGGCGAAATTGCAAAGAGCACGATTAAAGCCGGCATTTTCAGCATGATTTTGATGACGGTGATTTATGCACTTATCGCACTTGTGGGTGCACAGAGCTACGGTCTGTATGCAGATCAGCTTGCGGATCCTTCATTTAACGGCGGAACGGCGTTTGCGGTTATCGCAAAACACTATCTCGGCAGTGCGGGTATGATCGTACTGGCGTTGACGGTTACCTTCTGCTGCATGAAAACAGCGATCGGTCTTGTAACCTCATGTGCCGATACCTTCTCTGAGATATTCCCGAATTCGCTGAGCTATCGCAATTGGGCGATTGCATTTACGGCATTCGCACTCTTGGTATCGAACATAGGCTTGTCGAAGATAATCTCCATCTCCGCACCGGTACTGTATTTCCTGTATCCACTTGCTATCGTGCTGATTTTGATGACTATTTTCGGCAGATTTTTCGGCAATGCCCGCAGCGTATATGTTTGCGGCGTAAGCTTTACGATGATAGCCGCTGTGCTTGACCTGCTGCGTGTAAGCGGAGCTGCATCGGTACAGGGAATCGTAGAGTGGGCAGCAGGCTGGCTTCCGCTTTACTCGATGGGACTCGGCTGGGTCGTTCCGGGTGCCGTAGGCGTTATAGTCGGACTGATAGTCGCAAAAACAAAGAAAAAACCAGCTTAGGTCTATATGCCTTAGCAGGACTGCGGATTTGTAAGCCGAGAAAAGAAATTACATATGAAAAATAAGCTTTGAATTTAAGAAAACAGGCACGATTTGCTTCGTGCCTGTTTTCTTTCGAACGATATTGCTTTCTCTAAGTATAAAGCTAAAGGGTATTTGAAGCGTTCAGTACATTTTTAATCTTATGCTGTACCATCGCTTGTATCGCATCTCTGCCCGGACCGAGGTATTTACGAGGGTCGAAGTCTGCAGGGTTTTCGGCAATGTATTTGCGAACCTCAGCAGTCATGGCAAGTCTGAGGTCGGTATCTATGTTTACCTTACAGATACCGTATTTGGTAGCCTCTCTGATCATGTCCTCGGGTACGCCCTGAGCTCCCGGAATGTTGCCGCCGTATTCGTTGCACTTATCGACGAACTCCTTGAGAACGGAGGAAGCTCCGTGCAGAACGAGAGGAGTGTCCGGTATAAGCTTATGTATTACTTTAAGTCTTTCGAAATCCAAATAAGGCTCGCCCTTGAACTTGTATGCACCGTGGCTTGTGCCGATAGCGATAGCAAGGGAGTCCACGCCGGTTCTTTCTACGAATTCGGCAGCCTCGTCGGGGTCTGTGAAGGTAGCCGAGCGAGCGTCAACCTTAACATCGTCTTCTACGCCTGCAAGCTTGCCGAGCTCAGCCTCGACTACAACGCCGTGAGCGTGAGCGTATTCTACGACTTCCTTTGTTATGCGGATGTTTTCCTCGAACGGGTGCTTGGAGCCGTCGATCATTACGGAAGTGAAGCCGTCATCGACACACTTCTTGCAGATTTCAAAGTCCTCGCCGTGGTCAAGATGAAGTGCTATGTCAAGTCCGGTGTCGAGTATCGCAGCCTCAACGAGCTTGGTCAGGTATGCGGGCTTTGCGTATTTGCGTGCTCCTGCGGAAACCTGAAGAATCAAAGGCGACTGCTCGATTTTCGCTGCCTCGACTATGCCCTGAATGATTTCCATATTATTAACATTAAAAGCACCAATCGCATAGTCGGACTGCAATGCTTTGGCGAACATTTCTTTAGTGGTTACAAGTGCCATTTCTTACCTCCTATATAGTATCCGTGCGGTTATATGACGGATACCTTAACTACCTATTAGTATACAACAATGCAGCACGAAAAAAAAGATAGCAATTTCAAAATAAATGAAATTTTTGCTCGAATATTCTCGCCTGCGGAAAGCGAGCCGCAGCTATTCGAAATCAATCGCCGTCTTTCAGGCTGTTCATGATAGGAGCCATCATTTCCATCAGACCGCTGAGGTCGGGAAGTGCCGAGGTGTTGATGA
>CAZLTX010000175.1:0-2769 GCA_964562555.1 uncultured Oscillospiraceae bacterium | reverse complement strand
AGCTGTGCCGAGCCGTAGCCGCCCTGAGCCGAGAAAACAGCATCTATATCGTCCCTTGCGAACATCTCGTTGATATCATCGGCACGCTCCTGCTCGGAAGCCGCTGTGAAGCCCTTGGTCTTGTTCACATTTTTTCCGATTACAACATTGTAGCCCATATTTTCCAGATACTCTTTCGCTCTGATAATCTCACTCGGTGCCCACGAAGGACTTGCAGGCATTACCACACCTATTGTATCTCCGGCTTTAAGCTTTTTAGGTTTAATCATTTCGCATTTCCTCCAAACTCCTTCTGTATCTTTGTTTTTGTCTTATGCTTACGCAGACTGCCGTAAACGCAGCTCCGAGCATAAACGCAAGCAATGCAATCACGAAATATGCACCGTCGCTGTCACGCAGTAAAATCGCTCCGCACCTCTCCTGAACCATCAAAATACCCGCACCCATCCTGTCATGGATAAATGTACCGAGCACCGCAAGCAGCACCACACATACCGCAGACAGCCGGCTTACGAGCTTTTGATACCTTCTTGAGCGTAATTCCAAGATCCGTGCCCTGATTGCCTTCATTCTTTCATCGTGTTCCCTCAACGAGCATCACCATCCCTTCCTTTTCGAATAAAACTTTCATTCAGTCCTTTATTATTATAAAGACCGATTTCCGAAAAAACTTCCACCCCGATTGATAAAAAATTTTCGAATATTTTTTTGCAAAAAAAAGGGCATCATCTCGATGCCCTGTAGATGCGGGGCTCTGCTCCGCATCTTCACAATTTTTCGGTTGTTCGGAGCAGAGCCCCGAACCTACATTGTAAATTATTCGAGCCGCACATTCCTTTTCACCAACACCCTCTGAGCTATATAAATGCACAATATCAGCACCGACGGGAATATGTAGCCTATCATCTGCCATATGTCATCTGCGGATACCAAAAGATTGTAAATCGCATGGAACACTATATTCGCACACAAAATACCCATCGTCCCCGCAACAGCCAGCCAGTGCCGTCTGAACACATAAGCTATGCCTATACCCATTGCTATGCCGCACAGTATGTGCAGTGCACCTGCCGACAAGCCTCTGGCAAGCAGGAAGGTGAAATTGCCCGCACCGTTTTCCGAAAGATAGCATACATTTTCGAAGGTCGCAAAGCCTGCCGCAATCGCAATCGCCGCAGGTATGATTTCTTTCTGCTTAGGCTCGAAAATCACTATGTAAAACAACAGCGGCAGCAGCTTCATCACCTCTTCGCATACCGGAGCTATCTGAATTGCCGTACTCACCGGATCCGCATCATAAAGTGCCATCATAAAGCTGTTCACATATGCAGATGCCATGCAGGTCGTCATTCCCACGCATATAAAAATCGTGAAAACCCGCTGTCTTCCCTTGATAAAAAGCAGCGAAAGCAGCAGCGGAACGGTAATGCAGATAAAAACATTCTCAATATTGATCATCTGCAATCACCTCTTTTCTGAGAAAATATCCAAGCCCCACCATGTTCAGCGTCATCACTATATCCACCGCAAAATAGAGGTTGAAATCCGTAAAATCGCTCATATAGTCCGAAACGAAATATATCATTATCTGAAGAAAAATCCTCGCTGCCACCATAATATCGACAGGGTGCAGCTTATCATTTCTCCTAACGGCATCAGATACCGCTATAATCGCAAAATACACCGTCGCACCGCCTATGACTCCTATGCATGCAGACATCAATTTCGAAGGACCGAGCATTTCCGTATAAATAGCTGCCACGAAAATCAGCACGAAAATCAAAGCCGGCAGCAGTCTGAACTCTACCTTTTCACCGCTGTGCTCGACTCTCAGCAGCATAAGCAGCAGCAAAAACAAATAAGCCGCAATCCAAGCTATATCCGAAACATAGAAAATGTTCGGTATATCGCCCATAATGCTCAAATGCAGAGTAAAAAAGCTTGTTCCCAGCATGAAACAGCCGTGATCGCATGCAAGCACGACAAGTCTGCGGCTCCTGTGCTTGACCGCAAGCACGCCCGCAGCAAGCATCGCTATGAAAAGTGCCGTTATCTGAAACAGATTGTCCCAAAGCTCAAAATTGTCCATTCGCCCTTACTCCTACTTCCTACATCTATCTATTTTCCGCAGCCGCAGCCTTCTCCTCGTCTGCCCTGCGTGCATTCTCAAAAGAAGCTCTTTTTATCTCATCATTAGTCCTCATATCTAAACCCCTGCTTTTCCAAATTCTTTTTTAGGCTCTGCTTGCCTCTGTAAATCAGCTTGGTGACCTGGTTTTCCGATTTTCCCATTACATCTGCCGCCTGTCTGTAGCTCATTTCCTCGAAATAGACCAAATACAGAGCCTCGCAGTATTCGGGCTTGATTGCCTCCATAGCCTCGTAGAGCTGCCGTTTTCTCTCCTTTTTGTACAGCGGAGTTTCCGCAAGTGCCTCTTCCTTCGGCTCGAAAGGAAGCTCCTCCAAGCTGAGCAAGCTTACAGCGGTTTTTTTGGTATGTCTGAATGCCAAATTTCTGCCTATCCGATACAGATAACCCTTGAAAGCGTTTTCTCCTTTTATCGGTCTCGGCTTTGCGAAAATCAGTGCAAACGCCTCTATCATCAAATCCTCCGCCTCGCTCAGGTCATTGACAAAACCGTTTATGTATAAAGTTAAAGAGTCAGCATATGCTTCCACAAGCTCACTCGCAGCCTCCTCGCTGCCGTTCAAATACTGCCTGTACAGTTTTTCGTCGTCCATATTGCCTTACCCGTTTATTCTAAGCCT
>CAZLTX010000174.1:0-2802 GCA_964562555.1 uncultured Oscillospiraceae bacterium | reverse complement strand
CAGTCATATTTCCACAAACGGCACGCCCAAAACATCGAAGAGGGAGAGCGACAGGTTTTCTGCGATTTCTTCGATATTGGAGATTATCCAGTTCGCATCATCGACATTGTCGTGATATGCGACCTCCACGAGAACAGCGGGAGCCTTTGTGCGACGCAGCTCGGCCAGCGTGGTGGTCGGCACGGCTTTTACCAGCTCGGGATACGGATATATCAGCTTAAGATTGTTGGCGAAAATCTCAGCGGCAGCCCTGCTGCGGGAGCTGTCACGGTAATAGTACACCTCCGGTCCCTGAACCATGCCGGAAAGATTTTCGGGTGCGGCATTTGTATGAATGGCGAGATGAAAATCGTAGCTTCCCGCATTCGAGGCGTTTATTGAGTCAGTAACCGTACCGCCCGGATTATTTCGAGTAAAATCAATGCCGCCGGCTCTGAGATAGGGAACCATTGCATCGGCAATAAGGTTGGTATAATATTCCTCGGTTCCGCCCGTAACGAATAAATTATATTCCTGCGTCGAGGGGCTGAGAAAAATTGAAGCCATATAAGTACCTCCTGTAAATCGTTTATGTCAAAGCTTTAAGACAGCACTCCTGCGTCTGCCTTACCGTTCATGTATATGCAAATCTGAGCGAAATTGATAAAACAAAAATCACTGCGGGCACTTGAAAATAACATATTTATCAAGTACAATATAGATAAGAATGTGCAGCGTGACGCAGTGAGCTTTGCAGCTCCGAGCATAGGCATAAATGCGGCATTTTTCTAATGAAAGGAAATGAGAAGGTTTTATGGAAGTATTTTGGGACAGACTGACATCAAGCGTAGGAATTACAGATGTTTTGGACATAGCAATCATCACATTTTTGATATATAAGCTTATCGGATTTATACGTGAAACCAGAGCAGAGCAGCTCGCAAAGGGAATATTGCTTTTGATAGTGGCAACCCTGCTGTCAAAGTGGCTGCATCTTTATACGCTGCACTGGCTGCTTTCGGGACTCATCAGCGTAGGACTCGTGGCGATAGTGGTAATCTTTCAGCCGGAGCTTCGCCGAGTGCTCGAATATTTGGGAAGAAGCCGGATTACAAATGTTTTCGGCGAGGTTGACAACGAAGAAGCAAAACGAATAGTGGGCCAGTTTGTGGAGGCTGTGGAGGCAATGTCCGCAAGCAGAACAGGTGCACTTATGGTTATAGAAAGGGAAATATCGCTTAATGACATAGTGGAAACGGGAACGATCATCGACGCACAGATTACGGCTCAGATGATAGGAACTATTTTCTACGAGGGAACACCGCTGCATGACGGAGCGGTCATCGTCAGAGGCGACAAGCTTTATGCTGCGGGCTGCGTACTGCCGCTCACACAGAACAAGGAGCTTAATAAGGAGCTCGGAACCAGACACCGTGCGGGAATAGGCATTACCGAAAACTCAGATGCACTCGTAATAATAGTTTCTGAGGAAACGGGAGTTATATCCATCGCACAAAACGGCAGACTGACACGTTTCCTGGACGGAAAGGCAATCGAAAAGAAGCTCCTCGCACTTTACTTCGAGGGTGAGCAGGAGCAGAAGCTTTCAGAAAAAATCAGACGTGCACTTAAGGGAGGTAAAAATGTTTAGAAGCAATAAATTCAACATGATACTCGCCCTTATAGTTGCAATCGTGCTTTGGTCATATGTCCTGGTCGATGTAAACCAGTCATCTACAGAAACTGTGAGAGGCGTACCGATTACGATAGTCAACACGGAGTCGCTTGCACAAAACGATATGATAATCCTTTCTGCCGATTATACCAAGGTTAACATCGGCTATTCCTGCCAGCGACAGTTTTTGAGCAAGGTCAAGGCAGAGGATTTCACGGTTACTGCCGATGCCGAGGGACTTAAAATCGGGGAAAACAAGGTCAAGCTTACAGTTACAGGGCCGGACGATGTGAATATCGAAACCATGAGCGTTCAGAAAATCACGATTACGGTAGACGAAAGAATAAGCGTCGAAAAGCCTGTAAATCCTGTTATAGAAGGACAGACGAGCGACGAAAGCGAGCCGAGCATACTTCAGATAAGTGACGAAACGATTACGGTAGAGGGTGCAAGAACGCTTGTGGAACAGGTTGCAAGCCTGCATGCACTGCTCGATGCCGAAAAGGTGGGCAATGAGATGAAATCGCTCACGGTGCCGCTGACAGCCGTAGATGCTGACGGCGATGAGGTGAAGAACATAAGCCTGTCAAAATCCAATGTATCGGTTACGGCAATCATGCTCAAGAAAAAAACAGTACCGCTTGAGGTTCCGCTTACGGGAGCAGAGCACAGCAGCTTCGAAAGAACAGTTAAGCTGCCAAAGACCATAACCATCAAGGGAAGCGAAGATGCACTGGCGGACATAGAAAACATACAGTGCCGAGTTTTGAATCTTTCAGATGTTTTCGAGGACACAAAGATAAAGCTTGAGCCGATACTGCCTGCGGGAGTTACACCTGCTGCCGATTCGCAGAGCCTTTACGCCAAGGTTACGGTAAAGGGCGTGGAAACTCAGATATTTACCTTCTCAGAAAATGATGTCGTGCTCCAAGGAGTCAGCGAAAATGCGGTGGCTGCGGTAGCAGACGTTGAGATAAACGTATCCGTAACGGCGAAGTCAGACGAGATGAGCGGAATAAGTGCGGAGGATTTCTCGCTTTCCGCAGATGTCGAGGGGCTCGGTGCGGGAGAACATACGGTAAAACTTTCCTGCATATTGTCAAAGCCTTATGCGGATTTGGAATGTACACCGAACGAAATTCATATAA
>CAZLTX010000173.1:0-2862 GCA_964562555.1 uncultured Oscillospiraceae bacterium | reverse complement strand
AAAAAGCTTGACACGAGTGCAAAGCTATGTTATAGTACTACGGTGTCAAGCTTTTTGGTTGACAGAAAGTATCGGCAGGATATACGAAAGCTAAGTCTAAAAGCCGAAATCTGAAATTCGGGAAACGGAGGCAAAGCATGAAAATAGAAAGCATAGCGGAAAACAGCCTCTTGTTTGATTTTTACGGACAGCTCCTGAGCAGGAGGCAGCAGGAAGTGATGGCACTGTATCACGAAGAAAACCTTTCGCTTTCCGAAATCGCAGAGGAATTCGGGATTTCAAGGCAGGCTGTTCACGATACTCTGAAGAAAGCAGAGCAGGCACTCGGAGAATACGAGAGCAAGCTCGGACTGGTAGGCAAGCTCTTGGCTTCTAAAAAAGCCATTAACGATATAGACGAAAAAATCGACGTAATGATAGAAACGGTTTCGGATCGGACGATAGTTTCGGAGCTTGAGAAAATCAAGTCGATTATCAACACGCTCGATTAGCAAGAGGAGAAGCAGATGGCATTTGAGAATTTATCCGAAAAACTTCAGGGAACCTTCAAAAAGCTTAAAGGCAAGGGCGTTTTGACCGAGGCGGACATCAATGAAGCGATGCGTGAGGTCAAGCTTGCACTGCTTGAGGCCGATGTCAATTTCAAGGTTGTTAAGGAATTTGTTGCGGAGGTCAAGGAAAAGGCACTCGGACAGGACGTGCTTCAGAGTCTGACACCGGGACAGCAGGTTATAAAGATAGTAAACGAAACGCTGATAGAGCTGATGGGCGGCACTAACAGCCGACTGACCTTTTCACCGAGCGGCTTTACCGTTCTGCTGATGGTCGGACTTCAGGGTACAGGTAAGACGACTACCTGCGGCAAGCTCGCAGCTTATCTGAAAAAAAGCGGCAAGAAGCCTATGCTCGCAGCCTGTGATATATACAGACCGGCGGCTATCGACCAGTTGGAGGTAGTGGGTAAGACGGTAGATGTTCCGGTATTTACGGACAGAGGAAACAGTGTTGCAGAGGATATCGCACTGAAAGCCAGAAAAGAGGCCGAAAGACGAGGCTATGATGTACTCATAGTCGATACAGCGGGTCGTCTGCAAATAGATGAAGCTCTGATGGAAGAGCTTGTACGAGTAAAAAAAGCGGTTAAACCGCATGAGATATTGCTGGTTGTCGATGCGTTGACAGGTCAGGATGCCGTAAATGCGGCAGCGGGCTTTAACGATGCACTCGGCATTGACGGCATTATAATGACCAAGATGGACGGTGATTCCAGAGGCGGTGCGGCACTTTCCGCAAAGAAGGTAACCGGCAAGCCTGTGAAGTTCATCGGTGTGGGTGAAAAGTCAGATGCACTCGAGCCTTTCCACCCGGAAAGAATGGCAAGCCGTATACTCGGCATGGGCGATATGCTTTCTCTGATCGAAAAAGCACAGGAAAATTTCGACGAAGAAAAAGCAGCCAAGCTCGAAAAGAAATTAAAGAAAAACGAGTTCACGCTTGAGGATTTCCTCGAACAGATGGGGCAGATAAATCAGATGGGCGGTATCGGCAAGATGCTAGACCTGCTGCCGGGTATGGGCTCGAATAAAGTAAGCGACGCTGACATAGAAAAGGGAGAAAAGGAATTTAAGCAGATGGAAGCCATCATTTATTCCATGACCATAGAAGAACGTCGCAACCCTTCGCTTCTGAACGCAAGCAGGCGTAAGAGAATTGCCGCAGGCTCAGGACAGCCTGTGAGCAAAATAAATAACTTGATCAAAAAGTACGAGGATACGAAAAAGCTGATGAAGCAATTCAGCAATCCGAGCTTTATGAAAAAGAATAAAAGATTTAAAGGATTATTTTAAGGAGGACACAAAAAATGGTAAAGATCAGATTAAAGAGAATGGGTGCACACAAACAGCCTTTTTACAGAGTAGTAGTAGCAGATTCCAGAGCACCGAGAGACGGTAAGTTCATCGAAGAAATCGGTTATTACAACCCAATGACAGAACCTAAGGAAATCAAAATCGACGCAGAAAAGGCTAAAAAGTGGTTAGGAAACGGTGCACAGCCGACAGAAACAGTAAAGACTTTATTTAAAAAATCAGGGATTATTGAATAATAAGGAAACGGTGAAAGCTAATGACTAAATTGGTTGAAGCAATTGCAAAGTCACTTGTAGATAACCCGGACGGCGTTGTTGTGACTGAGAGCGAAGGCCGACAGGGTGCGGTCATCGAGCTTAGAGTCGCACCTGAAGACATGGGAAAAGTTATTGGTAAGCAAGGAAGAATTGCTAAAGCTTTGCGTACCGTTGTTAAGGCTGCGGCCACGAAAAATAATAAAAAGGTGACAGTGGAAATCGTCAAGGAATAATACGGACGATTGAATTGCGAAATTCGGGCACATACTTTAGACAAATGTAGATGTTTAGGTATGTGCCTCTTGTATAATTAGGGAAAATATGGAAAGAATTAAGATAGGAAAGATAGTAAACGCAGTTGCTCTGCGTGGCGAGGTAAAGGTATATCATTATACCGATTATAAAGAAAGATTTGAAGAAATAGAAGAAATTTTGGTTGAGAGCAAGGGCAAATATCAGCCGTACAAAATAGAGGGTGTAAGATATCAGAAAAATACTGCCATTTTGAAGCTCAAGGGCGTGAATGACCGCAATATGGCAGAGGCACTCAAGGAAAGAGATATATACATCACGGAGGCGGAGCTGAGGGAGCTTCCCGAGGATACCTTTTATGTAAAGGATTTGATAGGCTGCACCGTGCTTAATGCAGAGAACGGAAAAACGATAGGCGAAATCAAGGATGTACTTCAAAATTCCGCACAGGACATATATCAGATCGAGCTGCCAAACGGCAAGGA
>CAZLTX010000172.1:0-2870 GCA_964562555.1 uncultured Oscillospiraceae bacterium | reverse complement strand
GCATTATGCACCGAAAGCCGAAATGATTATATACAGCGGCGAAAGAGCTAAGGTCATAGCGGCAATGGAGACGGAAAAGCTCAGAAGAAGTGAGCTGGGTCAAAAAGCGGAAATCATCATATACGATGACGACCGACCGGAAACTGCGGCACATGACTTTTTCGCAAGACTTCGTTCCTGCGACAAAGACGGTGCAGACGTAATTTTGGCAGCGGCTCTGAAAGAAAACGGAGTCGGCTTTGCTGTGATGAACCGCATGTTCAAATCAGCAGGCTATCATATCAAGGAGGTTTTGTAGATGAAAATTGCACTTGCATCAGATCACGGCGGCTTTGCGTTGAAGGAAGCCGTAAAGAAACATCTGCTCGAAAGAGGCTTCGAGATTTGCGACAAGGGAACCGATTCGGAGGAATCGGTGGATTATCCGGTATACGGCAGACTTTGTGCGGAGGCTGTGGCAGGCGGTGAGGCAGAGCTTGGAGTAGTCTGCTGCGGCACAGGCATAGGAATTTCCATAGCGGCAAATAAGGTCAAGGGAATTCGCTGCGGACTTTGCACATCGGTAGAAATGGCACATCTGACAAAGCAGCATAACAATGCCAACATGATCGCACTCGGCGGCAGAACGACCGACACCGAGCTTGCACTTGCCATCGTGGACGAGTGGCTTGATACGGAATTCGAGGGCGGCAGACATCAGAGAAGAGTCGATATGCTCGACGAAATGATTTAGTGATTTAGTCATACATTTTAATTCAAGTAAATTTATATATAAAGGAGAAAGACAATGGGAAAAGTACTGGTATTTGATCATCCGTTAATTCAGCACAAGGTAACTCTGATGAGAAAGACAGAAACAAACAACAAGGAATTCAGAGAGCTTGCAAAAGAAATCGTAACACTCATGGGCTATGAGGCAACCAGAAATCTGCCGCTCATGGATGTGGAAATAGAAACTCCTATCTGCAAGACAACGCAGAAAATGCTCAAGGGCGAGGATATCGCTATCGTGCCTATTTTGAGAGCAGGACTCGGTTTCGTAGACGGAATGCTGGCACTTTATCCTAACGCAAAGGTGGGACATGTAGGACTTTACAGAGATCCCGAAACTCATATGCCGGTGGAATACTACTGCAAGCTTCCGACCGACATCGAAAAGAGAACGATTTTCGTGGTAGACCCTATGCTGGCAACAGGCGGCTCCGCTATCGACGCAATCAACTCCATCAAGGCTCGCGGCGGCAAGGACATTGTATTCATGTGCTTGATCGCAGCACCGGAGGGCATCGAGGCATTGCAGAACGCACACCCTGATGTTGACATCTATATCGCACAGCAGGACGAAAAGCTGAACGAGCACGCATACATAGTTCCGGGTCTTGGAGATGCCGGCGACAGACTTTTCGGCACGAAATAATGAAAAAGATAAGAAAGAAAAAGACAGATCCTGCTTTGTACGTAAACAGACCGAGAGATGTGTCCGCACTCGGACATGAGGAATAGTACCGAGCAAAAATGTATGTAAAATTTGGAGGATAAGTAATGAAATTTGATTTTATACCGGACAGCGTGAGTCATTTTGATAACGCTTACGATGTTTTGAAGGAAAGAGGCTTTATAGAGCAGTCCACAGACGAGGACGCAATACGTAAGCTCTTACAGAATGAAAAGGTTAAGTTCTACATAGGCTTTGACCCTACGGCAGACTGCCTGCATGTAGGACATTTCATGCAGGTTATCATCATGATGTATATGCAGAAATACGGTCATACACCGGTAGTTCTGATCGGCGGCGGCACAGGCATGGTCGGCGACCCGTCGGGACGTTCCGATATGCGTCAGATGATGACGGTAGAAACGATAGAAAACAACTGCAATCAGTTCAAGAAGCTCTTCGATAAATTCCTTGACTTTGATGACGAGTGGCAGTATGTAGGAAACGAGGGCGTTTATGTTCCGGGACATCAGAACAAGGAGCCTGAACCGGGCAAGGCGGTTTCCGTAAACAATGCAAGATGGCTCAGACCGCTGAACTACATCGACTTTTTGAGAGAGGTCGGAACGCAGTTCAACATCAATAACATGCTTCGTGCGGAATGCTTCAAACAGAGAATGGAGCGTGAGGGCGGTCTTACGATGTTCGAGCTGAACTATATGCTTATGCAGAGCTACGACTTCATGGTTATGGCTCGTGACTTCGATGTAAAGATCGAGTTCGGCGGCAACGACCAGTGGTCAAACATCATCGGCGGCGTTGATTTGACACGCAAGATGGTAGGCAAAGAGGTTTACGGCATGACCTTCTCGCTGCTCACCAACTCCGAGGGTAAGAAGATGGGCAAAACCGCTAAGGGAGCACTTTGGCTCAATGCGGAAAAGACAAGCCCGTATGAATTCTTCCAGTATTGGAGAAACGTAGCGGACGCAGATGTTAACAAGTGTCTGAGAATGTTGACCTTCCTGCCTATGGACGAGGTAAACAGACTTTCATCGCTTGAGGGTGCGGAAATCAATCATGCCAAGGAAGTATTGGCATATGAGGTTACCAAGCTTGTTCACGGCGAAGAAGAGGCTAAAAAAGCTCTCGACGGTGCTCGTGCAGCCTTCGGCGGCGGCGGCGACATGGCGAATGTTCCGACAACCAAGATGCCTCGTGAAAAATTTGAGGGCGAAGGAGTCGGCATCGTAACGCTGATTAAGGAGCTCGGACTGGTTCCTAATACCAGTGAAGGCTTTAGAACCATCGAACAGGGCGGCTTGACCGTAGCGGGAGAAAAAGTTACAGACAGAAAGCTGAACGTAACCTGCGAAATGTTCGATGAGGACGGAAAGCTTCTTATCCAAAAGGGCAAGAAGAAATTCCATATGGT
>CAZLTX010000171.1:0-2951 GCA_964562555.1 uncultured Oscillospiraceae bacterium | reverse complement strand
GGCGGCGGCGGCAGAGGTATGAGAATCGTAAGAAGCGAGGAAGAGCTGCTTCCGCAGTTCCGTTCGGCTCGTTCCGAGGCTGCAAAGGCATTCGGTATCGATGACATTTTCATCGAAAAATATCTTGAGAACCCTAAGCACATCGAAGTGCAGATTTTGGGCGACAAGGAAGGCAATATTGTACACTTGTTTGAGCGTGACTGCTCCATTCAGAGAAGACACCAAAAGGTTATCGAGTTCACGCCGGCACTTTGCCTGACAGACGAACAACGCAGTGCGATTTGTGCAGATGCGATCAAGATTGCAAAAGCCGTAAATTATCGCTCGGCAGGTACGGTTGAGTTCCTGCTCGACCACACTACGGGCAAGCACTACTTCATCGAAATGAACCCTCGTATTCAAGTAGAGCATACCGTAACAGAAATGGTTACGGGCATCGACATCGTTCAGGCTCAGATTTTGGTTGCTGAGGGTCACAGACTTGACAGCCCTGAAATCCACATCAATGGTCAGGAAGATATCAAGGTGACAGGTCATGCTATCCAGTGCAGAATCACGACAGAGGATCCTACGAACGATTTCATGCCTGATACAGGTACAATCGAATCATATCGTTCACCGGGCGGTTTCGGAATCAGACTTGACGGAGGAAACGGTTTCCAGGGTTCGACTATCACACCGTTCTATGATTCGCTGCTGCTCAAGGTAACGGCATACGGCAGAGATTTCGACGACACCAGAAGAAAGGCAATCCGTGCTCTTGCGGAAACGTCGATCAAGGGTGTTAAGACTAACATTCCGTTCATGCTCAATGTACTTAACCACCCGACCTTCGCAGCAGGTGAATGTGACACAGGCTTCATTGCAAACACTCCGGACCTTCTTGATATCGGCAAGGTTCAGGATACGGAGCTTCGTGTAATCGAATTCTTGGGCAACAAGTTTGTAAACGAAACAAAGGGCAAGAAGAGAAGCTACAATGTTCCTGTATTCCCTAAGTTCAAGGCGGAAGAGCTTCCTGAGCTTCAGGGCAGAGGAACCAAACAGCTCTTTGATGAAATGGGTGCAAAGGACTTCACTCAGTGGATAAGAAAGCAGCAGAGACTTTTCGTAACTGATACCACCATGAGAGATGCACAGCAGTCACTTATGGCTACTCGTGTTCGTACAGTGGATATGGAAAAGATTGCTCCGGCGGTTTCGGTATACGGCCGCAAACTTTTCTCACTCGAAATGTGGGGCGGTGCGACATTTGATACAGCATACAGATTCTTAAAGGAAGATCCGTGGGAAAGACTCGAAATCCTGCGTGAGAAGTGCCCTAACATCTTGATGCAGATGTTAATCAGAGGTGCCAATGCGGTAGGCTACAAGAACTATCCGGACAATGTAATCCGTGAGTTCGTTAAGCAGTCCGCAAAGGCAGGCATTGATGTATTCCGTATTTTCGACTCGCTGAACTGGATTCAGGGTATGGAGGTTGCACTCGATGAAACCTTAAATCAGGGCATGATAGCTGAACCTTGTCTTTGCTACACAGGCGACATTTTGGATCCGTCCAGAACAAAATACACGCTCGACTATTATGTAAGAATGGCTAAGGAGCTTGAAAAACGCGGTGCACATATCCTCGGAATCAAGGATATGTCCGGACTTCTCAAGCCTACCGCAGCTTCTAAGCTCATAGGTACACTGAAACAGGAAATCGGAATTCCTATTCACCTGCATACACACGACACCTCCGGAAACGGAGTTGCTACCGTACTTATGGCAGCACAGGCAGGCGTGGATATCGTAGATGCGGCATTTAACTCGATGTCAGGTCTGACTTCTCAGCCTGCACTGAACTCGATCGTTGCATCGTTACAGAATTCAGACAGAGATACAGGTCTTGATTCGGACGGCTTACAGAAAATCAGTGAATACTGGAGAGATGTTCGTCCGGTTTACAAAGAATTTGAATCCGAATTGCAGACTGCTTCGGCAGAAATCTATAAATATGAAATTCCGGGAGGTCAGTATTCCAACCTTCAGGCACAGGTTGAATCCTTCGGCTTGGGTCACAAGCTCAAGGAAGTTAAGGATATGTACAAGTCAGTAAACGCTATGCTCGGTGATATAGTTAAGGTTACTCCTTCTTCAAAGGTTGTAGGCGACCTTGCTATCTTCATGGTTCAGAACGGTCTTACTCCGGAAAACATCGTTGAAAAGGGTGCAAATATTGACTTCCCTGATTCGACGGTATCCTACTTCGAGGGTATGATGGGTCAGCCTGAGGGCGGTTTCCCTGAGGACATTCAGAAGGTTGTGCTCAAGGATAAGCAGCCTATCACCTGCAGACCGGGAGAACTTTTGGAGCCTGAGGATTTCGAGGGAATCCGCAAGAAATTGCAGGATGAGCTTGAACTCGAAGGAACCGACAGAGAAGTTATATCCTATGCTATTTATCCGAAGGTATTCGAGGATTATGTAAAATCCGTTCGTAAGGAAGGCTCTTTCCGCTACATGGGTTCCGACATATTCTTCCACTCGCTGGAGGAAGGCGAAACCTGCGAAGTCAAGGTTGCAGACGGTGTACAGCTCATGGTTAAGCTGCAGGAGGTTCGTCCTGTTGACGCAGAAGGCTTCCGTGAGGCTATATTCGAGGTTAACGGCAATCGCCGTATCATAAAGATAAAAGACAAGACGGTAACGGTAAACTCATCGAATTCCGTTCTCTATGCCGATGAGGACAATCCGATGGAGGTAGGCTCCAACATTCCGGGCAACATCATCAGAGTGCTTGTAAAGGAAGGCGAAACTGTTACTGCAAACCAGCCGATTGCTGTTGTCGAGGCGATGAAGATGGAAACTAATATCATCGCAAGAGAAGGCGGCGTGGTTGAGAGAATTTATGTGTCTGAGGGGCAGCAGGTGAAGGCCGGTGAGATGGTTGCGAAACTGAAGTAATT
>CAZLTX010000170.1:0-2984 GCA_964562555.1 uncultured Oscillospiraceae bacterium | reverse complement strand
CCTACTGCACTTTTTCACAACGCACGGTTACTCGGGTTCGTCCGCCTATCGTGCATGTGAACAGGGTAAGATCCCAATCGCCGCTCTGCATTTCTTCTATCGCCGTAGGCTGTAAAATCTCAGTTTCAACGACACGATACACAAACTCGTTCCCTGCCATATCGACAAAGCTTACCTCGTCATCAAGATCAAGCGTCTTTAATCTTCCGAAATGCGAATCGTAATTATGCCCCGCTATCACCATATCGTCCGTGTATGCCGAGCCTACATAGCGGCAGGGTGCGGTTCTGAGCCGTGCGTCATTCCACCTGCTGATAATCGGTAATTCCAACGAAAGCGACGGAATTTTCAGTACACCTATATAGTCATCTCCGTCTATATTTTGCTCCGGCATATCCATGTTCGGATTCAAAATATAATCGGGGATTTCGATTTCTCCGTCATCAAATTCTTGTTCCAAAACACCGTTCTGTCCGTTTTCGTTTACGTCCTGCACCGACAAAAAGTTTTTCAGCTTGCCGAGCAAATCGCTGACCGATTCATCCGCACGGTGAGCGTCAAACAGGTTATATGCCGTAAGCAAAAGAGCCGCTGCGATAAGCAGCAGCCCTAAACGAATAAAAAATTTGCCTTTAATCTTTGGGATTTTATTTTTCATCTTCAATTCCTTTCGAACGGAACAGTCCGAATGCAATCATAAGCAAGCCTCCGGCGAACAAAATCGGTACCGGCCACCAAAGCTGTCCTGTCTGAGGCAGCTTCGAATCTCCCGTACTTCCCGAACCGTTACTGCCGGACTGTCCCGGAGTTCCGGGTTTGCTCGGGTTATTTGGATTGTTGGGGTTATTCGGATTATTCGGATTATCGGGATTGTCCGGATTATTCGGCTCGTCCGGCGGTTCAACAGGCAAATCAGCTGAATAGGTGTTAGTCAGTACAAAGGTAATTCCCTCCTGCACGATTCCGACCTTATACTTCGACGGTGTTGCCTCCGCAAGCGTCCATGTATATGCACTGCTCAAGCCTGTCCATGTATACTGCCAGCGATTACCTTCGCTGAGTGTTACGGTTTGATATACCACACCGTTACGCAAAAGCTGAACCTTAATTTCGTCGGGACGAGCTTGCGGATTTTCCGAATCGTTCCAAACCTTCAGTGCCTTACGCGTTAATGTATGCGAAGGTGACGGAATCGGACGAGATTCGTGTTTCGGTTCTGCCGCCGCATCATATCTCCATGTATTTGTCTGCATGTCCAAGCTCGGCAGCATTACGATAAACGGTGATGCATCGTAATAATATCCGTTCTGAGAACAGCGATCTCCGAGCACCAAATACAGTCCCGCAGCACTTTTTAGCTGCGAACCCTCTGCGGCAAAGGCTGTCGGTCTTAATGTAAGCATACCGCCCGCATCAGTCTTGCCCTCAGCCGCAACGGAAAGCTTTCCGAGCAAAGCATCTCTGCTTACATAGCCCTCAAGCGTTTCGGCAAGCGTTCTCCACGCCTCATCATTCCTGCCTGTTATATCAAAATCAAGCTTATAGTCCACACGATATTTTGTGAACTCGTCGGTAAGCGTAAACTCACCGTATTCATCTACCGTCGCAATTCTGTACATAGCAAAACGTGCCGCCGTAATCGGTACGGATTTCCCGCTTGTATCATCGTGATAGGAAATCGTCAGGCTGACATCTTTATTCAATTCGATTTTACCTGCCGCCGATGCAAGCTGCGGCATTGACATGACCAGTATGAGCACACACACGAGCACTGCGGTCATGCGTCTGTATTTATATTTCATCATCAGAGTCACCTCCATGTCCTCTGTCGGTTTTTCGAGGCAGCAGCAGCAATATGATTATAACTAACAGCAATAACGGAATTGCCACGAAAACAGCCACCATAAGCGGCTCAAGCTGTACACCGTCCGCCGTAATACGTGCATCGTACGCATCGAGATTTTCTATACGATGTCCTCGCACAAGCAATCTGTGTGTATTGATTCCGTAAGGCGTACATGTCACGAGCGTACAATAATCCTTGCCCTCTACGATATCCAATGCCTCCGTATGCTCAGGCTCGACAATCAAGATCTGATCGACCTCATATGTCAAAACCTCGTCCAGCACTCGAAGCATGAACACATCACCCTCCGTCAGCATATCCAAATTCGTAAACAGCTTGGCACTCGGCAAGCCCCTATGTCCCGAAAGCACGCAATGAGTACTATCTCCTCCCACCGGCAGACTTGACCACTCAAGATGCCCGACGGCAATCTGCAAAACGGATTCCTCCGTTCCGTGATAAATCGGAAGTGTCGATGCGATTTTCGGAATCTCAACATAGCCCATCACACCGATGCCGGAAATATTGAGCTGTTTGTCATATTCTTTTTTACCCTCTTCGGAAAGCGTCCTAATCCCCTGCTGTTTTTGCAGCTTGCGGTTATATTTTTCCGCTGCTTTCCAAAGCTTTTCATATTGCTCTTCATTCATGTTTGCCACATCTTCGGCATAGGTAGCAATCGCCCGTGTCTGATGGAACGAATTCCAATACTCGCTGACCGAAGGATACAGCAGCAAGGACAGCCCTGTAAGAAGTATCAGAACCAACAATCCCGTTATGTAATTGTTCGTTTTTTTCTTCATTCAGAGTTCTCCTTGCCGCTGTATGTCGGAGAAGCTCCCCGACATACATGCGGTAATTGTTTTTAATATCTGTTTCTCAAATCAAATAATTAGAGCTGTCACTTATTTTGCTCCCATACGCTTTCTGGTAATCAAGATAACCACAGCACCCAGAACCAATGCAGCACCTACAATATAGAAAACAGTCGTGCCTATGCCGCCTGTTGACGGAAGTACAGTACCGGAGTTGTTTGCAACCTCGACTAATAAAGAATTATCAGCATTCACCTTAACACCTATAGGCTCCTTTATTAACTGGAATCCCGGAGGAGCCGAAATTTCTGTTAATGTGTAGT
>CAZLTX010000169.1:0-2995 GCA_964562555.1 uncultured Oscillospiraceae bacterium | reverse complement strand
CAAGCTCGTCGATAACGAATATTCCGTCCTTTCTGATAAGCACATCATCAAAGTAGATTTCTCCGCCGCCGTACTCAGGCCGCTGAATCATCACGAGATCCCAGTGAACGGCGGATTTATTTCCGTTCGGTGCGTCCTCATAGCACATGCCAGGTGTCAGATGAAAACTGCCGCAAATCTTTTCGTCAAAAAGTGTGTCTTTCATAGGCTCAAGGACATAAGGGTTAACACCTATTGCAAATTCACCGAAATAGCGAGCACCCTCGTCCGTGTCGAGCAAAGCGTTGATTTTCTCGGTATCGTTTGCCGTTGCCTTTACGATTTTGCCGTTTTCTATCTCAAAGCGAATATTTTCGTAGGTAAAGCCCTGCTCCTCACTCGGTGTGTTGTATGAAATAACTCCGTTCATTGACTCACGAACCGGAGCGGTGTAAACCTCGCCGTCCGGAATATTTCTCAGACCGTCGCATTTGATTGCGGGAATATCCTTTATCGAGAAGGTCAGATCTGTTCCCGGCCCCGTGATGCGAACCTTGTCCGTGTGGTTCATCAGTTCTACGAGCGAATCCATAGCCTTACCCATTTTTTTGTAATCGAGCGTGCACACATCGAAGTAAAAGTCCTCAAAAGCCTCTTGAGATTTGTTCGCAAGCTGTGCCATAGACGGATTCGGATAACGCATAACTACCCATTTCGTTTCGTTTACACGGTAATCCAG
Source organism: uncultured Oscillospiraceae bacterium (assembly GCA_964562555.1). GTDB lineage: Bacteria > Bacillota > Clostridia > Peptostreptococcales > Anaerovoracaceae > CAG-238. Next base: position 2,277 of record CAZLTX010000169.1, on the reverse strand, counting down.
TGTCGGTGTTGTCAGCTTGTTGTAAAGATTGAGCTTTTCCGACGGAACATCGCTGAGCTCGGCGGTATTTTCGTTTCCTCTGATTGCTATATATGCGTCCATGCCCTTCATTTGATAAAGCTGATAATCGTTTAGAAACTCGAGCTGTTCCTCGTCGCAGCCAAGCAGGATTTCACGCAGCACACGGCTGTCACGGTGATTTACATACGGCTTGGCACCGAGCTTGTATGCGTCCTTGATGAGCTGACAAACCAAAGGCTTGGTTGCCTCTCCCTCGTAGTCGATTAAAACCCTGTCGCCTTTCTGCAGGTCGCAGGAATAGCTTGTAAGCATATTTGAAAGCTTGATAATTCTCGGATCCATAATTTCCTCCTGTTGTCGGTATCTGATTTTATTTAAGTAATTTAAGTAAGCGTAAGTGCGAACTTTATACATATATTGTACCCCAAATTGCGAAGAAAAACCAGTCCCCGATACGGCTTGACAGCTTTTGAAAAAAAGTGCTATTATATTATAAAAGTTATTCGAAACGGTTGATTGACCGAAAGCGTAAAGGAGTAAGAGCCATGCAAAAGAAAACGATAAAAATTACCGTAGCAAATCCTGCGGGAAACATTACGATTTTCGTACACGATAAATTTGAACAAGCTGAATATGCCAAGGTTGCGGAGCAGCTTCTCGGCATGGAGGAATATGCGGCGGAGCAGGTAGCATTCGTGCTTGATGCTCCGGAATGCGGCAGAGCAGAGGGCAAAATGGAGATGTGCGGACTTGAGTTCTGCGGCAATGCGACAAGGGCCTTCGGCTTGATGCTTGCACGTGAGCTTGGAATATCAGGCGAGGGAAAGGTTTTCGTCGATGTAAGCGGCTCAGACGAAATACTGACGGTTGAAGTAAATACGGACACCGACTATACACGTGTCAAAATGCCGGCATATCTTGCAGTCAGAACAGCAGACATGCAGAGCATCTTCGCAGAAAAAGGAAAAAGCGTGACTGCGGTTGATTTCGGCGGCATAATTCACTTCATACTTAAGGATATTACGGCATCGGCGGAAAACTTTGAAAAAATCAAGCAGTTCGTTTATGCAGACTCCAATCCGCCCGCATTTGGTGCTATGTTTTATGATACAGCGACAGGAAAGCTGACCCCTGTTGTATATGTAAAGGATGTTGACAGCACATACTTTGAAGGCTCGTGTGCGAGCGGCACTGCGTCCTGTGCCATAGCTTTCGGCTCGGAAAAGCCGGACGGCGATTACCGTTTTTCGTTCCCGCAGCCTGCAGGTACCATAGATGCCTCTGTTGAGGTCAGAAACGGCAGAGTTCAGACCGCATATATAGAAGGACCTGTTGAAATAGACGAGCCTATAGAAGTCGAGGTCGTGCTCTGATAGCCGAGACAAAAGACGAAATTTACATTAAAAGCTTTAATAATTTGGATTTTAACCCTTGAACCGAGCGGACTTTTGTGTTATACTCGTATGAGCGTGTTAAATATCCGGAAGCGTATCGAAGTGGTCATAACGAGCCGCACTCGAAATGCGGTAGTCCGCAAGGGCTCGTGGGTTCGAATCCCACCGCTTCCGCCAATAAACCAACCCCCGACAGGTGATGTCGGGGGTTGTGTTTTTTCCGGAAAGTCCGTGGTGGGACTCGAACCCGGGAGGGCGTGAGTGATTTTGCCTGTTCAAATTTTTAACGGATTTGTGTAAGTTATTGACACGAAATATAACAACAGCTATAATAAAAACCAGAGATAATGTTATATTTTATGAGGCGGCATTATGCAGACACTGATCAAACAGATAAGAACATATTTGAATATGAGCCAGACCGAATTTGCAAACCGCTTGAATGTTAGCTTTCAAACCGTTAATCGCTGGGAAAACGGCCATACCGTGCCAAACAAGCCGGCACAGTATGCGTTGTATGAGCTTTGCAAGGAAGAATCTGTCCCTGTTTATGAGATGAGCTTAAGCAAAATTGCCGAAGCAACGAAAGCCGTAAAAACGGACAGCAAACGCATACTTCTTTACCACGGATCAAAGGCAGGAATTGAAGGTTCGCTTGAGCCAAAAAGCCGCAAGCAATGTGATTTTGGCAGTGGCTTTTATATGGGAACAGAGCCGAGTCAGGCTCTCACGCTTATCTGCGATTATGAAAAGTCTAAATTCTATATTGTCTCCGTTGCTGCCGACAGCCTTGCACAAATTGAAGTGCCTGCCGACATCGACTGGGCAATGCTTGTGGCATATCACAGAGGGAGAATGGAAA
>CAZLTX010000168.1:0-3024 GCA_964562555.1 uncultured Oscillospiraceae bacterium | reverse complement strand
GCAAAGGTTCTCGGCAGATTCTACGACGGTATCGAATACAGAGGCTACAAGCAGTCTGTTGTTGAAGAATTAGCTGCTAACGCAGGTGTTCCTGTATGGAACGGTTTAACTGACGTTGACCACCCAACTCAGATCCTTGCTGACATGCTCACAATCGAAGAGCACATCGCTAAGCCGCTTAACAAGGTTAAAGTTGTATTCTGCGGAGATATCAGAAACAACATGGCTTACGCTTGGATGTACGGCTGTGCTAAGATGGGTATGCACTTCGTAGCATACGGTCCTCAGGAACTCGCAGACCAGATCGATCAGGACGTTATCAAGAGAGCAAGAGAAGTTGCTGAATACACAGGTGCTGTAATCGAAGTATCCTCAGATGAAGCTTGCCTTAAGGGTGCAGATGTTCTTTACACTGACATTTGGGCTTCCATGGGTGAAGAAGATCAGATTCCTGAAAGAGTTAGAATGCTGACTCCGTTCAAGGTAACAAAGGAAATGCTCGACAAGACAGAAAACGACGACGTTATCTTCCTGCACTGCCTGCCTTCCTTCCACGATTTCGATACAACAATGGCTAAGGAACAGAAAGAATTAGGATATGATATCCGTGAAGTAACCGACGAAGTATTCTTATCCAGACATTCCAAAGTTTTCGACGAAGCTGAAAACAGAATGCACACAATCAAGGCTGTAATGGTTGCTACTATGGGCTAAAAACTCACGATGCCCGAGTGTGTTAATGCCTCGGGCATTAACTGTTTCAATAATGTAAACAGAAAGGAGAAATAAAATGTATCCAGGAATTCATAATTTTTCTGAAATCGGAAAATTAAACAAGGTACTGCTTCACAGACCGGGACAGGAACTGGAAGCACTTACTCCTGCAACTATCGAAAGATTGCTCTTTGACGATATTCCTTATCTCAAAGTAGCACAGGAGGAACACGATATTTTCGCACAGACACTCAGAGACAACGGCGTTGAAGTCGTATACTATGTTGAAGAGGCTGCAAAGGCTATGGCAAACCCTGAGATTCAGATTCAGTTCGTTAACGAATTTTTGAATCTGAGCAAAATCAACTCAAAGGGTCTCAGAAGTGCCATGACAAGCTATCTGCTTGAAATGTCACCTGCAGAAATGGTAACAAAGGTTATCGCAGGTATCAAGAGAGAGGAAGTTAAGACTAAGGACGCAACTTCCCTTATGGACCTCGTAGACGACGATTATCCGTTCGTTTCCGATCCTATGCCTAACCTTTATTTCACTCGTGACCCGGGTGCTTGCGTAGGCGAAGGTATCAACATTCACCACATGCACACAGATGCAAGAAGAAGAGAAGCCCTTATTCTCAGATATATCTACAAATACAACAGAGATTTCGCAACAGAGAACAACAAGCAGTGGTATGACCTTACCGACACTTACTCCATCGAGGGTGGTGACGTTTTGGTTCTTTCCAAGGACATCGTTGCGGTTGGTCTTTCACAGAGAACTACTATTTCCGGACTTGAGCATTTCGCAAGAAATCTGCTCCAGGGCAGCGGCTTCAAAAAGGTTCTCGCATTCGATATTCCTAAGACCAGAGCATTCATGCATCTTGATACGGTATTCACGATGGTTGATTACGATAAGTTCACTATCCATCCTGAAATCGAAGGACCTCTCGGCGTTTACGAAATTTCACTTGATGCAAAGGGCGAGCTGAAGTTCAACGCACTTAAGGACGAGCTTCACAAGATTCTTGCACTTGAGCTCAAGGTTCCTGCTGTAGACCTCATTCGCTGCGGCGGCGGAGATCTTCTGGCAGCACAGCGTGAACAGTGGAACGACGGTTCCAACACGCTCTGCATCGCACCGGGAACAGTTGTAACCTACGAAAGAAACTATGTAACCAACGATCTCTTAGACAAGAAGGGTATCAAGGTTCTCACAGTTCCGTCAGCGGAACTTTCAAGAGGCAGAGGCGGCCCTCGCTGCATGTCCTGCCCTGTTAACAGAGACGATCTGTAAATCAGAATTCAGTAAATCCGTTTATGACGGGGTAAAATTAAGGAGAAATAACAAATGGCAGAAAAAATTGTTGTTGCTCTCGGCGGCAACGCCCTGCAGTCAGGCAAGGCAGATCCTACCGCTGAGGCTCAGTTAGCAGTTGTAAAAGAAACTTGCGAAAGAATCGCAGATTTATCCGAAAAAGGATATGAAGTTGCTGTAGTTCACGGCAACGGTCCGCAGGTTGGAAGAATTCTCTTAGCATCCGAAACAGCTAAGAATGTAACTCCGGCTATGCCTTTCGATGTATGCGGTGCTATGTCACAGGGCTACATCGGCTATCACCTTCAGCAGGCTCTTAAGTTCGCTCTTAAGAAGCGTGGCAAGGATATTCCGGTTGCAACCGTTCTCACTCAGATGGTTGTTGACTCCGAAGATCCGGGCTTCAAGAACCCTACAAAGCCTATCGGTCCTTTCTATACAGAAGAAGAGGCTAAGGCTCTCGTAGAAGAAAAAGGCTACACTGTTAAGGAAGACGCAGGCCGTGGCTGGAGAAGAGTTGTTGCTTCCCCTATTCCTACAGAAATCGTTGAGCTTGATTCCGTTAAGAGATTATTCGATTCCACAATCGTTATCACTTGCGGAGGCGGCGGAATTCCTGTAGTTCGCAAGGAAGACGGCGATCTTGAAGGCGTTGCTGCTGTTATCGATAAGGACTTCGCAGCAGAGCTTCTCGCAGAAAACATCGGTGCTGATGCTCTGATGATTCTGACAGAGGTTGAAAAGGTTGCTATCAACTTCAACAAGCCTAATCAGGAAAACTTAGGACACATGACTTATGCAGAAGCTGAAAAGTATTGTGAAGAGGGTCAGTTTGCACCGGGATCCATGCTTCCAAAGGTTAAAGCTTGCATGAAGTTCGTTCAGGCAAACCCTGACAAGAAGGCTATCATCACTTCCCTTGCAAAGGCTATCGATGCATTGGAAGGAAAAACAGGCACTGTAATTACATTTGCATAACAATATACAACTTT
>CAZLTX010000167.1:0-3047 GCA_964562555.1 uncultured Oscillospiraceae bacterium | reverse complement strand
TAGATAAGTGATGTGCGGTCGTGGCGGAATTGGCAGACGCGCAAGACTAAGGATCTTGTGTCCCACAGACATGCAGGTTCGACCCCTGTCGACCGCACCATTTATCTTGAGAAAGCATTCCTGAGGGGAATGCTTTTCTTGTTTAGAGATATTTAAGACAAGATGAGAAAAATCGGTGTTTTGGAGCAGAAAGCGAGGGAACTGAGATGAAAACAGGATATTTAATCGTCGGTGCGGGTCCTGCGGGAATTTTTACCGCACTTGAGCTGATAAGAAAAGGTCATAAGGGAGATGAAATCACGATTGTCGAGAAAGGTGCTGCCATCGAAAAGCGTGCGTGTCCCAAGACACATACCGGAAACTGCGTCGGCTGTAAAAATTGCAGTATTACCACGGGCTTTTCGGGTGCGGGAGCTTTTTCGGACGGAAAACTTTCGCTCTCACCTGATGTCGGCGGCGAGCTGCCGGAGCTGATTGGCTACGATTTCACGAAAGAGCTGATAGACTATGCGGACAGCATTTATTTGGAATTCGGTGCAGACACCAGAGTAGAGGGAATCGAGTTCCCCGAGGAAATCAAAAAGATAAGAAAAAGAGCCATCAAAGCAGGTCTTAAGCTCGTAGACTGTCCTATCAGACATCTCGGTACCGAAAAGGCACAGGAAATTTACTATAAAATCGAACAATATCTGCTCGGTGAGGGCGTAACTATGCACTTCAATTCGGAGTGCGAGGATCTGCTCATCGAGGACGGCGTATGCAAGGGTGCGGTGGTTGAGATTAAAGGCAGCCGTGAGAGCATCGAGGCCGGCAAAACCGTCGTATGTACAGGCCGCAGAGGAGCACTTTGGCTCGAAAATCTGTGTGCTAAATACGATATACTGCATAAGCCGGGCACAGTCGATATCGGTGTTCGTGTAGAGGTCAGAAACGAAATCATGGAGGAAGTAAACAAATATCTCTATGAATCAAAGCTCATAGGCTATCCGCAGCCGTTCTGCAACAAGGTAAGAACCTTCTGCCAAAATCCGGGCGGTTTCGTGAGCCAAGAAAACTACGACGAAAATCTCGCTGTTGTAAACGGCCATTCATACAAGGAGCTGAAGTCGGAAAATACGAATCTGGCTATTCTCTGCTCACATAATTTCACGCACCCGTTCAATCAGCCTATCGAATATGCGAAGAAAATCGGAGAGATCACCAACATGCTCGGTGCAGGCAAAATCATGGTACAGCGTTACGGAGATATTTTGACAGGAAAGCGTACATGGCAGCACGAGCTGGAGCATTCCAATGTCAGACCGACGCTGAAGGATGCGGTGGCAGGAGATATAACTTCCGCTATGCCGTATCGTGCGATGATTTCGATAATCAATTTCATCAAGAGTATGGATATCGTGGTTCCGGGCTTTGCGAGTGACGAAACCCTGCTCTATTCGCCTGAGCTTAAGTTTTACAGCAACAAGATAGAGATGGATACGAACCTGGATACAAGCGTGAAAAACCTTCACTGCCTCGGAGATTCGACAGGTTGGACACGCGGCTTGATGATGGCATCTGTAATGGGAGTGCTGATGGGCAGAAAGCTCTCCGAAAAATAAAAGGTGAAAAGCGATGTTTATTTATATCCCGTTTATCTGTGTTACAATCGGTGCGGTTATAAGCTGGCGTGGACTTTCGCCTAAGGTGCTGAAAACCTCCGACATGATAATGAATGCTGCACTTATGCTCTTGATGCTGGTCATCGGTCTTAATATCGGACTGAGCGATACGGTAATGAAAAACCTCGGACGCATAGGTATCAAATGTCTTTTGATTTCGTTTGCGGCGATATGCTGCAGCGTGGGACTGACAGTTCTGTGTGAAAAGACGGTCATGCCGCTTGAAAAAATCAGACTCATGCTCCTAAAAGAAAAAGAGGCGGAGAGGATAGAGGCATGCAAGGGAGAGGAAAAGGCAGCTGCGGTCACATCTGAGGAAGAAAAAAAGGGCGGCTTTTCGCCGCTGCTGATTTTGATGCCGCTGTTCATTTTCTTCGGGATACTGCTCGGTTACTTCCTGCTGCCGAAAGGCGATACGGAGTGGCTCGACACGCTGCTGACGGTTTCGCTGATATTTTTGTACACAGGTGCGGGTGTGATTTTGGGAACGAACAAAGAAGTTTTCGCATACATAAAAAAGCTCGGACTTCGCATACTGTTTTTGCCGTTGTCGATATTCGCAGGCTGCCTGCTGGGCGGCTTAATCATGGGACTTTTGCTTGAGGTTCCGCTGAACTGGTCGGTGCTTTCGGCAAGCGGCATGGGCTATTACAGCATGACAGGTGCATTTCTGACAGAGGCATACGGAATAGAGGCCGGAGTTTACGGTTTCATAGTCAATGTGTCGAGAGATGTGTTCACCGTCGCACTGCTGCCGCTTTTGACGAAAATCAGCAAGGGCAGTCCCATCGCTTCAGGTGCGGGCGGCTGCATGGATACGATGCTGATACCTGTCAGCAAGGCAGTCGGATCCGAGCTGGGTCTGGTGGCACTGATAAGCGGCACGATTACGACACTGGCAGTTCCGATTTGGCTGCCGATCGGCGTTTCACTTATGGGATAAGAATAAATGATATATAAAACAAAACTCGGAATTTTGCTACGGGTTGATAAGGCAGTATAGAAACTTATTACATCTGTGGCATTGCAAAGGGAAGAAATTAGGCTTTGACTTAGAAGGTCAGAGCCTTTTTCTTTTGCAATAAAATCCGTACATTCGTCTTTTGATTCGACTTGATTTATAATTAACACTTCAAAATCAAGCACAAGAATTGTTTGAGCAGGCAGCAAAATAATTTGCCGGAGAAGAAAATTTTGCGGAAAATTTGAAAGGAACTTTGCCTATGGAATGGGTGCAAAAATGCACTTATTTCGAAAGGTAAATATACAGATGGAATAGACGATATCATGCTCAAAATACTGCGTTCTAAGAAGAAAAAGCTAAGATTATCACACCGTAAAGCAACAGTAAAGGCACAACCGACGGAAGAAAAATCCGCTGATTGT
>CAZLTX010000166.1:0-3054 GCA_964562555.1 uncultured Oscillospiraceae bacterium | reverse complement strand
TACTTATGAAAGGTCACGGAGAGATGCGGGCGTTCACGAAAAAAACACTTGCAAATGTGCGTGCCCCATAAGACAGTATTTTTAACAAGATTATACCAAAAAACGGCACGGTGTTCAGACTGTGCCGTTACTTATTATAATTGAAATTTCAACATCTTTACATAATTCTATTTTGTCTGCGGCTTTTTTAGTCCCTCAAGCAGCGAAGCAGGTATGATGCCGACAAAATTATATGCGACCTCGATTTTTTGTATTCGATGTCCGCTTGTTCTGTCCGGTGCGTGAACATACACTGCCCGAACAAGTTCGTTCAGCACGGAAGCTGTCAGCTCGTATAAGTCCGAATACTTTTGGATTTTATTTATAAACCTGTCAATGTTTTCGGACTGTTCTTCCTGCCTTCCCACATCTTCCCTGAGCTTAGCGGCTTTTTTTCGGAGCTTTTCCTGCTCACGCTCGTAATCATCAGCAAGCATTTTGAATCTGCTGTCGGACAGTTTACCGTTGACATTATCTTCATATATATGCTTGAAAAGTTGGTCAAGCTCGTCAATTCTCCGCTCAGAAAGCCTTAGCTGAATCTGCTTGCTCTCACGTTTTTTCTTAGATTCCACCTTTTGGCGTGCATTCATAGCCTTACGAAACTGCTCTTCACGACCGGAAATGCAGGAAATCGTATTTTTGATGTCATCGCATACGAGCTGTTCCAATACGACAGCTCGAATAAAATGCGTGGAGCATGCCTCTTTGCCCTTGCGTCTTGAGGTCGAGCAGACAAAATGATCTTGACGCTTTTCGAAATTATTGCTCGTGCAGTAATAGAGCTTTTCGCCGCAGTCGGCACAGCGGGCTATGCCGGAAAACATATTGGTTTTTCCTGTCCTTGCAGGTCTGCGTTTGTTTTCACGCAGCTCGTTGACTCTGTCCCAGGTATCTCGATCGATTATAGGCTCGTGAGTGTTTTCGAACACGAGCCAGTTTTCCTTTGGGTTGTAACATGTTTTTTTGCTTTTGTAAGACTGCTTATAGGTCTTGAAATTGACCGTACAGCCCGAATATTCGGGACGGTCCAGGATGTCTGCCACAGTATCGCAGGTCCAGCGGTAGGGATCCTCCGGCAGAGCATTTCTGACGGTCTTTCCTGTCTGCTTAAAGTACATAGTAGGAGTTACGATTTTTTCTTCCCGCAGTATGCGGGCAATCTGTGTAGGCCCGTAGCCGTCAAGGCACAAAGAAAAAATACGGCTTACCGTCGCAGCCGCTTCATCATCCTTAATCCAGCGGTTTTTATCAGCCGGATCCTTCATATAGCCATACGGCGGGTTACTGCAAAGCGGGAGACCGGACTCGCCCTTGGACTTCATTACCGCACGGATTTTCTTGCTCGTGTCCTTGGCGTACCACTCGTTGATTATGTTCAAAAACGGCGTAAAATCATTGTCCTGCTTATTGGCACTGTCTATCGCATTGTTGATTGCGATAAATCGCACGCCTTTCTCCACGAACAAAACCTCCGTATAAAATCCAACCTTTAGGTAATCACGCCCAAGTCTGGACATATCTTTTACTATTAAAATTCCAACCTCTTCGTTTTCAATCTGCTCGAGCAGCTTGCTGAAGCTCGGACGATCAAAATTCGTTCCGGAGTAGCCGTCATCTACGAAAAAAGTAGGGCTTGGAAAATTGTGTTCGTTCGCATATTTACTTAAAATTGCTTTCTGATTGACAATACTGTTGCTGTCACCCTGCAACTCGTCATCACGTGAGAGTCTGCAATATAGTGCGGTTATTTTTCCATTCTGAGCTGACATTTTTATTAAAACCTTTCATCATGCTGTGTGCTGCTTGATTGCCAAATAGCGATGCCAAACAAAATCGGTGACCTCGTTTTTACGCACATTCACATCGACTGCCTCAGCTGCAACCGCAAGAAGCTCCTCGGTCAAGGTCGGAATGTACGCAGCGTATTCCCGATGCTCGTTCAAGACATCGAGAAACAGAGTTATCAGCATATCCTTTTTCGTGGCATCAAAAGGCTTCGGATACCCACGTGAAATCAGTGCCATATTGTGGTCAAACAGCGGTGCCAAGCCGAGCAGCTGCCCCGTCGCCGCATCACGCAGCAAGCCGAAATTTGCAGTATGTCTGTCAGGGTTAGCTGTAATCGTATCCAGGAAAATCATACGCACATAATCCGAAATCGCCTGCGGACATATTCTTTCCAAAGCCGACAAAACATCGTCATAGTCATCGTTGTCACCCATAAAGCAGCTCGCATGCTCCAAAATTACCTCGCCTGCATTCGTAAAATCAAGTGACTTGAGCACATGATCTCCGCCGTGACATTCCGCCATAGTTATGCCTAAACGCTTTCCGAGCTCATATATGAACAATTCGGAAAACATTTCTTCGTCAGATGCGGTTTTGTGCAGCCACCAATGCCCATCTTGAAGCTTCCAACATTTTTCAAAGCTGCCTATATTGGTAAGTTCCGGTGTTTTTGTTGTTTCAGCCAAAGCAGCACGATTAAAGCTGTCATAATTTCCGTGCAGTGCCAGTGCCGCAAAATAGTCATTATCAAATTTTACATCTGCATAGCTCAGGCTGCTGCCGAATTCTCGTATCCAATAATTATCGGTAATCGTTGCAGCATTGACGGCAAGCACCGTATTGACATCATCACGTTCGGCAAGTCGAAGTGCTTTCTTCAGCAGTCTTGAATTCGCACGGTGACTGTCGATTGCTCTGGTTTCCAGCCATGCATTTAAGTCTGAAAAGTTCTTGAGAAACAGCGGCAGATGTGCCTCATCGATGATATTGAGTTTTCCGTCAATCCACTCAGCGGTTACAATATCACCGCTCATAATCTGATAATTCATAATGCCGATTCCTTTCTTCCGAACAGTCGAGCCGAGCCTCCGCAAATCAAGGCTACAACAAAACCCCCTTGTAAAATACTTGGGAGGTCTTGCATCCGATAAAATATATCCGTACACACTTTACATGTATATTTTATCACCTTTAAGCCCTACTTGCAAGCAAAACAAGACCTCC
>CAZLTX010000165.1:1665-3065 GCA_964562555.1 uncultured Oscillospiraceae bacterium | reverse complement strand
GCAAGCTTAAAACCGTGCTTGAGGCGATGGGGGTATGCGATTTGTTCGATGAGAATGCGGCTGATTTGAGCGGCATGGCGACATCTGCGGAGGGAAATATCTTTGTTTCGGAAATACAGCAGAAGGCCGTGATAGAAACAGATGCCGAGGGAACGAGGGCTGCGGCGGTCAGCTTTGCGGAGATGAATGACGCAGCTTCAATGATAGGAGAAACGGTATATCTCGACCGACCTTTTGTATATGCGATAATAGATGATGAAACGCAGGTACCGATTTTCGTCGGAGTAATGACGGGAAACGAGCTTTGAGGCTTTTTCGGCGTTTTTCCTATTGACATTTGGGGTATAAGAAGAGTAAAGTAGTCTTTGTTGGAGGTAGGATAAAATGAACGAAAAATCAAATGTAAAAAAAGTGATCGGCGTTGTTTCGGGCAAGGGCGGAGTAGGTAAGTCATCGGTGACCTCGATGCTCGCAGTGGCAACGCAGAGATTAGGATACAAGGTGGCGGTTCTTGATGCTGATATTACGGGGCCGTCGATTCCGCAGGCTTTCGGAATCAAGGCAAAGGCTCAGGGCACCGACACTGAGATTTTCCCCGTTGAGTCCAAGACAGGAATCAAAGCTATTTCGGTGAACGCACTGCTCGAGGATACTACAGATCCCGTAGTTTGGAGAGGGCCGGTGCTTTCGGGCGTTATCACACAGTTTTGGAATGATGTCGTATGGGGCGATGTAGATGTTATGTATGTGGACATGCCGCCGGGAACGGGTGATGTGGCACTTACGGTTTTCCAGTCGCTGCCGCTTGACGGTATCGTAATCGTTACATCTCCGCAGGAGCTTGTTTCGATGATCGTTGAAAAGGCTGTGAAGATGGCTCAGCTCATGAACGTTCCGGTAATCGGAATCGTGGAAAACATGTCCTACTTTACATGTCCCGACTGCGGAAAAAATCATAAGATTTTCGGAGACGGTCATGTGAGCGAGGTTGCCGCAAAGTACGAAATAGGAACGATTTCCGAGATACCTATGAACCAAAAGATAGCCGCAGCCTGCGACAAGGGCATGATAGAGCTCTTTGACGGAGATTGGCTTGATAACATGGTTGAAGCCTGTCTTGCGGCGGATAATCCGGACAAGCATGACGGAATGCCGGGAACTCCGGACGGCTGCAGTCACGACTGCTCAAGCTGCGGCGTAGAGGGCTGCGGCAGCAGAGAGTAAGGCAAGAGCGAAGCGTCAAAATTGCAGCAGACGGCTTATGGTCGAGCAAATGCTGCGGCGATTGCAAAATAGCATTGAAAATTCATCGAAAGCACACATATCGTGTGCTTTTTCGGTTTATTATTTATATGAATCCCCGACAGGGGAGTTGCGAAAACAGCGACAAGAAAAGGGGA
>CAZLTX010000165.1:0-1565 GCA_964562555.1 uncultured Oscillospiraceae bacterium | reverse complement strand
CTTTGCAGAGCCTTGCAGAAACGCCACGGACTTGCGGGACGAATGACACTGAACTATGACATGACATTTTTGATAATGATTTTATCGGATTTGTACGATGTGAAGGAAAGCTGTGACTGCCGTCGCTGTATCGTCCACCCGCTGGAAAAACGAAGCTGCCGCAAAAATGAGGTTACGGACTACTGTGCGGATATGTGTGTACTGCTGGCGTACTATAAATGCAAGGATGACTGGAAGGACGAGCAGAAGCTGAAAGCACGCATGGCAATGCTGCTGCTTTCACGCAAGGCAAAACGAGTTGCGACACGCTATCCGGAGAAAGCCGACTTTATCGAGAAAAAAATGAATATGCTCGACATAGTTGAAAATGCTAAAAATGTGCCTGTTGACAAGGTCGCAAAGGTTTTCGGCGAAATTATGGCGGAGCTGTTTGTTTACAAAGAGGATTTTTGGAAGGACGACCTTTATAAGGTAGGCTTTTATTTGGGAAAATTTATCTATCTGCTCGATGCCTACGAGGATATAGAGCAGGACATAAAGACCGGCGATTACAATCCGTTCAAACAGCTTTACGGCGGTGCGGGTTTTGACGATCAGGTATTGAACCTGCTTTTGCTGATGATAGGCGAGTGTACGGACGCATTTGAAAGACTGCCGCTTGTGGAAAATGTAGAGATACTCAGAAACATTTTGTATTCGGGCGTGTGGGTGCGTTACGGCAAGGCAAAGGTTGAAAAAAAGGATAAAAGCATGACTTCGGAAAACGAAGAAAAAACAGCAAGCTAAGAAGAATTAAGTTAAAATACCAAAAGAAAAAGCAAGTGAGAGGAAAAAGATTTAATGGATCCATATAAGGTGCTGGGCGTTTCTTATGACGCTACGGAGGACGAGATTAAAAAAGCATATCGCAGCCTGAGCCGAAAGTATCACCCTGATGCAAATGTCGGAAAAGCTAACCAGAAAGAGCTTGAGGAAAAGTTCAAGGAGGTTCAGCAGGCATACAGCATGATAATGGATCAGAAGCAGGGCAAGGGTCAGGCACAGCAGGGCTACGGCTACGGCGGACAAACGCAGGGAAACGCAGGCTACGGCGGTTTCGGAGGAGATCCGTTCGGCGGATTTTGGGGCTTCGGCGGAAACGGCGGCTTCGGAGGCGGTGCGGCTCAGCAGACCGAAACAAAGGATGAGCAGTATCTCAGAGCGGCACTCAACTATATACAGAACGGATATTACCGTGAGGGCTTGAATGTGCTTGAACAGGTGCAGGATAGGCGAGGACAGTGGTACTATTACAGTGCACTTGCAAACTACAAGGTAGGCAACAATGCGATTGCCCTCGACCACGCAAGGACAGCTTGTGCTTTCGAGCCGGATAATATGTACTACAACTCGCTTTTGAACCAACTCCAAGGCGGCGAAAACAGATATCAGCAGAGAAGTGCGAACTACGGCGGCAATCCGTCAATGCAGGGCAGCAACTACTGCGGACAGATGATTACAACCATGGCATGCATGAGCATATGCTGTGGTGGAGGAGGCTTCGGAATGCCGCTTATTTGCTGCAT
>CAZLTX010000164.1:0-3075 GCA_964562555.1 uncultured Oscillospiraceae bacterium | reverse complement strand
GATTTTTCTCAGCTTGAGGTTGCGATAGCGGCGGTCAAGGCGGTTCTGAACGACGCAGACGAGGTTCCGTATTTTGAGGGAATCTGCGATTTGGAGGGACGACCTATAGAGGGCGAGGTAGAATACTACGACCCGAAAGTAAGCAAAGGACCTGTAAGCAAGAAAGAAAAGGAAGAAAATAAAGCCGGCGAAGAAGGCGAAAAAGCGGAAGACGAGGCAGTGAAATAATGAGTTTGGCACTTAAAGAGCTTATACGAATCGGCGAAAAGCAGCTTGCCGACGCAGGTGTGGCAGATGCTGCCATAGATGCGAGAGAGCTGTATTGCTACATGATGGGATATGACCGAGTTGCACTTATGATGCACTGGCAGGAGGTTTTGCAGGACAATCAGTGCGAGGCATATTTCGAGCTTATAGAAAAGCGTGCCTCGAGAACACCGCTGCAGCATATCACAGGCGAGCAGGAATTCATGGGACTTGATTTTTGGGTCAGCGACAAGGTTTTGATACCAAGGCAGGATACGGAAACGATGGTCGAGGACGCTTTGGAGCTTATCGAAAAAGGCAGCTTAAGGGGCAGTGCTTATGCCGAGAGAAGACATAGAGGCAGTATAGATGTTTTGGATCTGTGCTGCGGCAGCGGAGCTATCGGGATTTCCATAGCGGCAAAATGCGAAAGAGCGAAAGTAAGCTGTTCGGATTTGAGCAGCGAGGCACTGGAAATCGCCCGCAAAAATGCCGAGAGAAACAAGTGCAGGGGCATTAAATTCATAGAAAGCGACATGTTTGAAAGCAAAGCCTTTCACGGAGCCTTCGGCAGCAAGACCTTTGACCTTATCATCAGCAATCCGCCGTATATCGAGAGCAAAGTTATAGAGGAGCTTGAGCCCGAGGTGCGTGAGCATGAGCCGATGATGGCTTTGGACGGCGGCGAGGACGGACTGAGCTTTTACAGGATAATCGCTGCACAGGCAGCAGAGCATCTTGCCAAGGACGGCGTGCTGATGCTCGAAATCGGCTGGAATCAAAGGGACAGCGTCAAGCAGCTCCTTAAGGACACAGAGGCCTATGAAAAAATCATAGGGCTTACGGATTTGGCGGGGCGTGACAGGATTGTGGTCGCAACGAAGAAAAACAAGAAGAAATAAAAATAATGAGTAAAAAACGAGGTGATAATATGAAAATCGTTCTTATTACAGGAAGTCCGCACGAAAGAGGCACGACAGCGGTTTTGGCGGGAGAGTTTGTAAGAGGTGCGTTGGAGGCGGGACATGAGGTGGTTCGTTTCGATGCCGCACACAAGGAGGTTCATCCGTGTATTGCCTGCGAGAGATGTCACAGTGCGGTTTCGGCGTGCCTTTTCAGAGATGATTTTGATGAGATTAAGGACGAGCTTATAGCTGCGGACGCAGTGGTTTTCCTCTCACCGATATACTATTACGGCATGACTGCACAGATAAAGACGGTTATCGACAGATTTTATGCCATCGACGGGGAAATTCATAAGAACAAAAAAACAGCACTCATGCTTGCGTTTGCCGACAGCACTATGGAGTCGGCACAGGGTGCGATTGCAAGCTTTTACGGCATGGCGGATTATCTCGAATGGGAAATCGTAGATGTATTGGCTGCGGGCAAATGTCAGTATGCCGAGGATGTCCTGAACAGTGACTTCCCGAAACAGGCGTATGAGCTCGGAAAGAAAATTCTGGGTGTCGTAAAAGAAGAACCTGAGCTTCATGCAGCCGAAAGCCTGAATGATTTAGTGGCAAGACTGGCAAACTTCTCACAGTTTGCCGAAGAAGTTCTGAAAGAAACCGAAGAAAAAGACGTTTTCCTGGAGGGAATGGAGTAGTTTTCCGCCGTATTTTCGCAAGATGCGTTGATTTTATGCGGAAAAACTTACACAAGGGGCAAAAAACCGCTTGCATTTCGCTCAAAGCTGTGGTACAGTATAAGGGCTGTAATGGATTTTACGGTGAAAACAAATATGCGGAGGCGGTTGCTTCGGCAGGAAAGGAAGACGAACATGAAGGAAGGAATCCATCCTGATTATAAGGAATGTAAAGTAACTTGCGCATGTGGTAACACTTTCGTTACTAGGTCAACAAAGGAAGAATTAAGACTTGATGTATGTTCAGCTTGTCATCCGTTCTTCACAGGTGCTGCTAAGATGATCAACCGCGGCGGCCGTGTTGAAAAGTTCAAGAACAAATACAATCTCGACTAATAATCAGAAGACTAAAACCGAAATCATTAAGTTTCGGTTTTTTTTATGAAATTTTCAATAAAAATTTTAGTAAAATTAGATGTTATCTTTTCAGATTTTATGGTACAATAAATAGTTAGAATTGTTAAGAAGTTTTAGGAGAATGAAATGTTTGATAAGCTGGATTTCATATTAGAAAAATACGAGGAGCTTTCGATGAAGGTTTCCGACCCCGATGTGATAAACAATCAGCCTCTTTGGCAGAAGCACATCAAGGAAATGGGCGAAATGGAGCCGATCGTAAACAAGTACAGAGAGTATAAAAAAGCCAAGGAGAGCGTAGCCGAGGCAAAGGAAATGCTTGAAATGGGCGACGAGGAGCTTCGTGAGCTTGCGAAGATGGAAATCGCAGAATACGAGGACGAAATTCCGAAGATGGAGGACGAGCTGAAAATCCTGCTCCTTCCGAAAGACCCTAACGATGATAAGAACGTTATCCTTGAGGTCAGAGCCGGAACGGGCGGCGAGGAAGCGGCACTGTTCGCACAGGATCTTCTGCGTATGTATTTGAGATATGCGGAGCGTCGTGGCTGGAAATCCGAGATTATGGATATGAATGCTACCGATATAGGCGGTGTCAAGGAAGTCAGCGTGCTGATAAAGGGTAAGGGAGCATATTCCAGACTGAAATACGAGTCCGGCACACACCGAGTTCAGCGAGTTCCCGATACTGAAAGCTCCGGCAGAATTCACACCTCCGCGGCAACAGTTGCGGTTTTGCCTGAGGTCGATGATGTTGAGGTTGAAATCAATCCGAACGATGTCAGAGTCGATGTATACCGTTCCTCCGGCAACGGCGGTCAGTG
>CAZLTX010000163.1:0-3118 GCA_964562555.1 uncultured Oscillospiraceae bacterium | reverse complement strand
TTTATTTATAGGCTGAGTTTAGCATGTTTTTTGTGCCTTGTCAACAGTTTTTGATCAAAAACATGTGTAATAAGTACTGCATTTGTGCAATATCACCTTTCTCTTAGTCAGCTACACCTTTGAGGCTAAACTTTTTTCGTTTTCTTCTTTCTTAATTTGACATCTTGTGTTATACTTCATATATATATTTTCTTCAAGGAGGAAACCAATGAAAAAATTATTTACACTGCTGCTTGCTTTTTTGCTTTTATTTGTAACTTTAACAGGCTGCGGCAGTCAATCCGAATTATCTGCCGATGATCCCGTTGCTTTGACGGTTTGGCATGTGTACGGAAGTCAGACTTCTTCGCCGCTTAACGATGTGATTGACGAGTTTAACAACACTGTCGGCAAGGAAAAGGGCGTGTTTATCAAGGTTGAGATGGTAACCGATTCGTCTAATATCGATGCTGCTGTTACCGCAAGCCTGAACGGTGAGCCGGGTGCTCAGGAACTGCCTAATCTGTTTGTGGCTTATCCGAGAATCGCCGAGGCCTTCGAGGACGGTGCTTTGTTGGATTTTTCTGAGTATTTCGACAAGGACGAGCTGTCTGTATATCGTGAGGATTTTCTCAGCGAGGGTTATTTCGGTGACAAGCTTTTGATGCTGCCTATCGCTAAGTCCAGCGAGCTGATTTTCGTCAACAAAACAATCTTTGATCGTTTTTCGGCGGATACAGGCGTGAGCATTGACTGTTTTTCATCTGTCGAGTCGTTGATGTCTGCATGTAATTCGTATTATGACTGGTCGGACGGAAACACCATGTTCCAAATCAACGATTTTTATCATTATTTCCTTGCTAATATGAAGGCTTTGGGTGAGGATTTTATCGTTGACGGCAAAATAAATGCTGATTCCGAGGCTTTCGCAAAGGCTTTTGCTCCTGTAGCTGAGGCAGGTATCTACGGCGGTCTGTGTGTCGGTGACGGCTATGCGTCTGACCGTTGGAAAACCGGTGAGGTTATCGGCAATGCAGGTTCTACTGCGGGTATTTTGTATCTGCGTGACCATGTAACCTATGAGGATAACAGCACGGAGGATATCGAAACGCTGGTGCTTCCTTATGCATGTCTTGAGGGCAGCACTCCTACCGTGGTTCACCGTGGCGGCGGTTTGTTTGCCGTAAAGAGTGAGGACGGGCGTGAGAACGAGGCTGCCGCTGTTTTCGCAAAATGGATTTCGGAAAAGCAGCACAATCTTGATTTTGTTTCAAAAGCGGGCTATCTGCCTGTTACCGACGAGGCTTTCGAGGCTCTGTTCGAAAATCTTGAGTCTGTTGAAAATGAAAAGTACCGTATGCTTTACAGTGCGGTAAAGGATCAATATGCGAACGGCTACAGTTTTTGCAGTCTGCCGATCTACGATGGTGCTTCCGATACTCAGAAAGGCTTCGAGGCTCTGATAAAATCCACTCTGTCTGAGGCTCATTCCGAGTTTGAAAGCCGTGTCGGCGGCGGTGAGGACAAATCTGTCGTGATGCAGGAGCTCAGTGCTGCGGCTTTGGCTCAGGTTCAAAAGGCTCTTAATTAGACCTGTACGGGGAGGCAGACATTGTGAAAAACTTTGTGAAGTGCTTGTCCGAGTCGTCAGCGAGAAGTCTGTCTGTTAAGGAAATCCTTTTGGGGGTCAGCAGGCAGGGTACATCAATGCGTAGACGTTTTGTGTTGTGTCTTGTTACTTGCCTTATATTTATAATCAGTGTTTTGTTTATACTGCTCAATCTGCTGGGGGTTATCAATCCCGCTGATGATGAGTTCAATCATATTTTGACGCAGCAGCTTGATTATTCTTCCACGAGAATTTTCAAGGATTCCGATAGGCTTGCTGCTTATGCTGTTGAGTTTTCCGAGCAGATGAGTGCTCAAATCGAGGACTGCGGTACGGAGTTTGACGAGCTGCGGAACAATTATCCTGCTCTTTATGCTTTGCAAAGCGACGCATATGATACCGTGCTTAACAACATGCGGCTTGCTCAATGCAGCGGTGCCTTTTTCATGCTGAACACGACGGTAAATGACGGGCTTGAGGATAATTATTACAGCGGCTTATATTTGAAGTATGCCAATGTCGGCTCGGCTACCATGCTTCGTAATTCGGTATGTATGTTCCGTGGCATTTCTCATGTCGCAAGAAATAACGATATAAATTTGTTCAGTACATGGGAATGTGAGCTTAAGGAGGGGACTTTCCCGCAGATGGAGGCTGTGATGAGTCAGCTTGAGTCGAATCCTGTCAAGGGTTATCTGCTAACGCCTGCGTACAAGCTGCCCGATGCTTGGGAAAGTGTTCGGCTGATGTGTGCTCCTATTTCGGACAGCCACGGCAGGATAATCGGTGTATGCGGTTTTGAAATCAGCGATCCGTTTTTCCAGTCGATGTATGCGGTGTCCGATGCCGAGCAGGAGTTCGTGGTCTGCGGTCTGCTGGATTTGCTGCCGGCGGAGCTCGGCGACGGTAATGCAGTCAGCGGCGGTAAGGCGGAAAATGCCGCAATCGGTGATGGTGACGATGAGGATGACGAAGCAGTCGAGTTCTCCGGCGTGTACTCGGGGCAGATTGCTCCGAACCGTTCAGGTTACGCTCCTATGCTTTCGGGTGATATAAGTGTGCAGCCGTCCGGAAATGATGACTTTTTGCTGTTTTCCTCCGGTGATACGGTTTTAATCGGCAAGGCTTGCCGTATACAGGTCGGGAATTCGCAGCACACTGTCGTTTCAATGATTCCGGAAGCTCAGTATGACAACTGTGTTAACAGCCGCAAAATGAAAACCTTGCTGCTTTTGTTGCTTATCACGCTGATTTCGCTGATTGCGAGTCTTTTCTTGAGCAGGCAGTATGTGAAACCGCTGCTGCATTCTTTGGAGCAAATCAAGGCGAGTCAGTACGACAAGGCCAGCCGCATTGCGGAAATTGACGATTTGTTTAATTTTCTTTCCGAGCAGGATAGGCTTAGGGAATCTGCCGTTGCTCACGCCGAGCAGGAAAAGGCTGATGCCTTGGCGGCAATATCCGAAATGCAGGAGAAATATGACGAGGCGAGCCGAACGGTTGAAAGGCTTGCATACTCAAGGCGAGATG
>CAZLTX010000162.1:0-3143 GCA_964562555.1 uncultured Oscillospiraceae bacterium | reverse complement strand
TGAATATCATCGGAATTTATCAGCTCCTTCGGATACTGCAAAATCACATTCATTCTCCAAGTGATGATGAGAGCTGCGACTATTAAAATCAGTGCTGCGATAATTACATCGTTTTTGTCATATATAAAATCTTTAAGCTTGTCCATTTTTTCCTCCGTATGCAGAGCCAAAGCCCTGCGTTTTCCGTATCCCCTCAGACTTTTTGATTACTTACTATATTCTAACGCATTTAGACTTTTTTTTCAAGGCGTTTTGTTGTATAATGGGTGTATGTTTAAGATTGTGATAAATAAAAATCAGGCAAATCAGAGGCTTGACAGATTTTTGAAGAAATATTTTAATAATGCGTCATTGAGTTTGGTGTATAAGCTCATTCGCAAAGATGTAAAGCTCAACGGCAAGCGTGTCAAGGAAAACCAGCTCCTCGCAGAGGGCGACGAGCTGACCCTGTACATAAGCGACGAAACCGCAAGTGCACTTCGAAAGGAAAAAACGCACGCAAAGGTGAAGAAGCAGTTCAGAGTTGCTTACGAGGACGAAAATCTTTTGGTGGTCGAAAAGCCGTACGGACTACTCACGCACGGTGACAGCAGCGAAAAGAAAAACCACCTTGCCAATCAGGTCGTTGACTATCTGATAGAAAAGGGCGATTACGATCCACGCAGCGAAAAGACCTTTACGCCCGCACCGGCAAACCGACTTGACCGCAACACTACGGGACTGGTTGCTTTCGGAAAAAATGCCGCAGCCTTGCAGGAGCTTAACCGCATGATTCGTGAAAAGGACGAAATCAGAAAGCTCTACCTTACGATAGTATCGGGCAGACTCGAAAAGGCGGTTCGTTTGCGTGCCAAAATGACCAAGGACGAAAGCAAGAACCTTGTAAGCGTCGTTTCAGAGGACGGAGAGGGCAAGTTCATGGAAACGATAGCAAGACCCTTGGAGTATGCACAGTGGAAAGGTCAGAGCTTTACTCTGGTCGAGGTCGAAATTTTGACGGGCAGAACACATCAGATACGTGCACATCTGGCAAAAGCGGGATATCCGATCATCGGCGATGTAAAATACGGAAACAAAAGGGTGAATGCGTTGATGGAGAAGGAATTCGGACTGACGACTCAGCTCCTGCATGCATACAGATTGGTTTTCCGCAGAATGCCGCTTGCGGAGAGTGAAGCTGAGGGAGCGGCGGGAAAAACCGTCGAGGCACAGCTTCCGCCGGATTTTATGCGTATAAAAGACAGTATATTTGGAAATCATAAGAGGTGAAGATAGATGAAAAACATTTTGGAATGGGTTAAGGATATTTTGATTGCGGTTGCGATTGCGGCTCTGATTTTGGTTTTTCTAAAGCCGATAATAGTACAGCAGCAGTCGATGGAGCCTAATTTTCACGGCGGAGATTATTTGATCACGAGCAGGCAGGCGTACAGACTTTTCGGCGACCCTGAGCGTGGGGATGTCATAGTTTTCAAATCCGAGCTCACCACAGATGACGGCGAGCAAAAATGCTTGATTAAGCGTATTATCGGTCTGCCTGGCGATGTCGTGGAGATAAAGGGCGGATATGTATACATAAACGGTGAGGAAATTGACGAGCCGTATGTAAAGGAGCAAGGGCTTTCGGGCGAAATGGAGGCAGTGACGGTTCCCGATGACGAGCTGTTTGTGATGGGTGACAACAGAGGTGTCAGCGAGGACAGCCGTTCTCCGAGAGTCGGAACTATTTCCGAAAGCACGATAGTCGGAAAGGTACTGGTGCGGCTGTATCCGTTTAATAGTATAAAGACGTTCTGATTTGAACGGTCGAGAGGCTGAAAGGCTGAGAGGCTGAGAGGGATTTTGAATTTGGCTAGATGCATATCGGGAATTGCGGCGGTGCTGCTTGGGCTTGTGTTGGCAGCGGTGCTTTTCGGCAATTTTGAAATTTTCGAGGTAAAAAGCGTGGCTATGATGCCGATTTTGGAGCCGGGGCAGAGGGTTGCGGTGAAAAAATGCGAGGCATCGGAGGTCGATATCGGGGACTTGGTGCTGTACGAAGCAGATGCTTATGATTTTGACTCGCAGGAGGGAAGAAAAAGCATACGCATTGTGTCGGGGAAAAAAGACGGAAAGCTCAAGCTTTCCTGCTCGCCCGAGGCGGTATACGGCAAGGCTTTGACGATAGACGAGGACAAGATTTTGGGGAAGGTGATTTTATGGGAAAGAAAGAGCGAAAATTAGTCGCAAACAATAAAAAAGCATATCATGATTATTTTATCGAGGAAACCTATGAGGCGGGAATAGTGCTGACCGGTACGGAAATCAAGTCCGTAAGGCAGGGCAAGGTGAGTATCAAGGAAAGCTATGCCAAAATCAAGGACGGCGAAATGATGCTTTACGGCATGAATATCAGTCCGTATGAGCAGGGCAACCGTTTCAATGTGGATCCGCTGAGGGACAGAAAGCTGCTTTTGCACAAGCAGGAGATAAGAAAGCTCATAGGCTATACGACAATGCAGGGTCTTACAATCGTGCCGCTGAAAATGTACATAAATGAAGAGGGACGTGCAAAGGTTGAAATCGGAGTTGCCAGAGGTAAAAAGAATTATGACAAGCGTGAGGATATAGCAAAGCGTGATGCCAAGAGGGACATGGACAGAAGAATGAAGCTGCGTTGATGTAACCTTTTGGACTCGAACTTTGATTTATATATGAAAGGGAAAATTTGAGATATGACTTGGGGGTGTAAAGGTTTCGACGGGGGTGTAGAAGCCGGATAAGCGAGCGGTAGTTGGCTCAGACTACCTTAAAAAGGGCCCGTTAAATATAAACGCTAAAAATAACAACAATTTTGCATTAGCAGCATAAGTTCTGCACGCACGTCGGCCACGGTTCACCCGTAGGCTGTGTCACCGGCGTCGATCATACGGGAAAACCTGCGGAGAGTTCTCGGTATTCGCAGGGAACAACGAGATAGCCGAAGAGAAAGCCTGTTAATGGGCGTTCCCCGAGGCGAAACAACAAATCATTAACTACGCTCGAAGAAAGTCCTGTGGAAATGCTTTCGGACGCGAGTTCGACTCTCGCCATCTCCACCACGAAGAAAGAACCCATGCGGGTTCTTTTTTCGTGCAAAGGAAAAAGAGAGTCGAACTCGCAGC
>CAZLTX010000161.1:0-3153 GCA_964562555.1 uncultured Oscillospiraceae bacterium | reverse complement strand
TTCCGAATTTTTTTGATACACTATAAATGGGGTATTTTACATGGATTTAATATTTGCTTAACATCTAATTAACCGTTTTAACATTGATTTAACCGTTTTGAAATCTTTCGATACAGTCAGGGGGAGGCCGCATAAAAAGAATAAAACGGAACGAAAAACAGAAGCAAAAGGAAGGCAAGAAATATGACCATTTTTAATTTCATTTCTCTTTTCGGCGGGCTTGCACTTTTTCTGTACGGCATGCGTCTTATGGGCGACGGTCTGAAGCAGGGCTCCTCCGGTGCTCTCAAAAAATTTATGGAAAAGGTCGCAAACAATCCGTTTACGGGTTTTCTTCTCGGACTTTTGGTTACGGCTGTAATACAAAGCTCGACCGCAACCATAGTGCTGACCTCCGGACTTGTAGGTGCCGGAATTCTCACGCTGCGTCAATCCATCGGAATCATTCTCGGTGCCAATGTCGGGACTACCGTTACAGGTCAGATTATCAGATTGCTCGACATCGACGGAGATGCCTCATCGTGGCTTAACATCTTCAAACCGTCCACGCTGGCACCTCTTGCGGCAATCATCGGAATCATAATAATAATGGCTCTCAAATCCAACAAGGCTGATATCGCAGGCAAGGTCGCAATGGGCTTTGGTATCTTGTTCACAGGACTTTTGAACATGACCGCCGCAGTCGATCCGCTTTCGGAATCCGAAACCTTTGCCAACCTTTTCATACAGATGGCGGATGTCCCTATTCTCGGATTTTTGGTAGGTACCGGAGCTGCTTTCCTCATTCAAAGCTCGTCTGCAACCATCGGTATTCTGCAGGCACTGTCGGTAACCGGAGCCTTATCCTTCAGCTCCGTATATGCGATAATAATCGGTGTCAATATGGGTGACTGCATTACGACCGCTATCGTGTGCTCCATCGGCTCGAATGCCGATGCAAAGAGAACCGGTATGATACATATTTTCTTCAATATTGCAGCCTCGATTTTGGTCATTGCAGCTATCATGATACTGCACGGTACGGGTGCTCTCGACGGTATTTGGGATACACGCATCACCTCGGGCGGCATTGCCAACGCTCACACGCTTTTCCGTCTGTTTGCGGCTATTGTACTGCTGCCGGTATCACTCCAATTTGAAAAGCTTTCAAGACTCGTAATCAAGGACGGCAAAACACCGTCGGACGACATCGAAGCGGAAATCCAGCACCTCGACGAAAAGCTCTTCGCTTCGCCGGCACTTGCACTTGCAAGCATCAGCGGTGTTATCTCCAAAATGGCATCTATGTCGATAGATGCCGTAAAGACTTCGGTTCGTACCATTCGCAATTACGATGCTCAGGCTATAAAAGAAATTAACGAAAATGAGGATCTCATAGACCTGCTCACCGACAAGGTGGACAATTACATGATACGTTTCTCGCCTCATGTTCCTATCGGAAACGACAACAGTATGCTCAACTACTACATGCAATGCTTCTCCGAATTTGAGCGAATCGGTGACTATGCCGTAAATATAGCGGAGTCCACAACCGAAATCGACGAAAAGAAGATTTCGCTTTCGCCTGTCGCACATCACGAGCTTGCTGTTCTCAGCGAGGCTGTGGCACAGGTTTTAGACTATGCTTACAAAGCATTCACCAAGCTTGATGAAACCGCTGCGAAGAAAATCGAACCTGTCGAAGAGGTTATCGACGATTTGGTTTCACAGCTTCGTTCGAACCATATCGAGCGTTTCCACAACGGCGACTGTACGGTACACGGCGGTATCGCATTCCTCGATATTTTGGTAAACATCGAAAGAGTTTCCGACCAATGCTCCAACATAGGTTTCAATACCTTGGCACTTACCGACCCGAGTCTTGTGCAAAACCAGCACGACTACTCCAAGCTCCTGCACAGCGGACAGGACGAGGAATTCAACGCACTTTACCGCAAATACCACGATAAATACTTCGGACTGCTCGATACATTCGAAGCAGAAAGAGAAGGCGAATAAACGATTCGGGGCTGTGCACCATTGATGCACAGCCCCTTAGTTTGTATGTGAGAGTGTAGTCAAATTACTCGAACAAGCACTTTGACAACTTGGTAAACATCTGATCTCTGTATCTGATCTTTTCTGCGTCCTTTCCGTCGGAATAGTCATAGAAACCTGCACAGTTCTTAACACCAAACCGGCCCTTTTCGAAACGGTCAGCCAACATGCCGAACGGTTCTTTTTCGTCAGCCAAATCCTCAAACAGATACGATGCTATGTTGTAGAATATGTCAAGTCCTCCGAGGTCGCATACCTCGAAAGGTCCCAGACAAGCATAACGCATGCCCAAGCCGTATTTCATTACATCATCTACAGCCTCAGGTGAAGCAATTCCTTGATCTACGATATGTAAGCATTCTCTGAGTACCGCAAGCTGAATTCTGTTCAATGCGAAGCCCGGAGCGTCCTGAACGATAACAGGCTTTTTATCGACTGCAAGTGCCATATCGTTGATTGCCTTTGCAGCGGCATCGTCTGTTTTCTTGCCTTGAATTACTTCAATAAGCGGAATCAGATGCGGCGGATTTATCCAATGCATGCCGCCGAATCTTTCGGGTTTCTTCACAGCCTCCGCAATTTTAGTGATTGAAAGTCCCGATGTATTGCTTGCCAGCAGTGCGTCTTCGGGTACCAAAGCCGAAACTTCTGCCCAAAATGTATGCTTGATATCCAAGTTTTCAACTATTGCCTCCACCACGAAATCTGCGGTCTTGAAACAATCCTTTTCCTGTGTATAAGAGATTCTTTCCAAAAGCTTTGCAGATTCCTCAGCGGTCACAATATTCTCGGATACCTCGGTTTCCTGGTTCAGCTTGATAAGGAACTGTGCCTTTTCAAGTGCATTCGGAAATGAATCATACAGTGTGACCGTGTAACCGTACTTTGCGAAAGTTTGCCCCATGGAGGAACCCATGGTTCCCGCTCCCGCAATTACGATATTCTTTATATCCTTTGCTGTTTTCATATTTTTCTCCTGCTATTCTTCTTCCATTGGTTTAAGGTTTACATCCTTATGCAGCTCGCATCCTGTTGCTGCCTGAAGCTCTTCCCATGTGTAGTCAGGGTGAAGCTCTGTTACCCAGATGCCGTCTTCTCTTACTTCCATAACTGCCA
>CAZLTX010000160.1:0-3186 GCA_964562555.1 uncultured Oscillospiraceae bacterium | reverse complement strand
TCGGAGTACCGTCGTCCCATCTAACGTGAAGGTGAATTAAAGCTGCACCTGCATCGTAAGCGGACTTTGCTTCTCTTACAACCTCTTCTACAGTGTAAGGAACTGCAGGGTTGTTTTCCTTTGTAACTTCTGCACCGCAAATACATGCACTGATAATTAATTTGTCCATTTTCATCAATCTCCTTTTTATTTCATTTTTTCAAACAAAATAATTACTAATAACGGCACGCAAATCGCACCCATACGAGTATTATACCATCTCGTCAAGAGATATTCAAGTGCTTATCGCATGCAAAATCAAAATTACAAATCTCGGTGTTCTATCGTCACTCTCATGCCTTCTTCGGCGAAAATTCTATGGATTTCGTTGGCTACGGCTACTGAGCGGTGATGTCCGCCGGTGCAGCCGAACGCCACTGTGAGGCTGTATTTGCCCTCCTTAATATATGACGGTATCAGCCTGCGGAGCAGCTCGCTCATTCTGCTGACGAATTCCTTCGTGATATCCTGTTTGAGAACATAGCTCGACACCTTTTTGTTGTTGCCGGTCAAATTCTTGAGGCTCGGCACATAGTACGGATTCGGTATGAAACGAACGTCCATAACCCAGTCCGCCTCAGGCGGCAAGCCGTACTTGAAACCGAAGGATTTGATATTCAAAACGAAGGACGAGCTGCTGTTCTCACCCGAAAAAAGCTCGTCAAGCTCTGCGTTCAGCTCCGCTACCTTAAGCGACGAGGTATCTATGATATATGTCGCCTGTGCTCTGAATGCGGCAAGCTTGGTGCGTTCCTCCTCGATTACCTCCATCGAAATCGCCCCCGCAGAAAGCGGGTGAGTGCGTCTTGTTTCCTTGTAGCGTCTGAGCAGCGTTTCGTTCGATGCCTCTATAAACAAAATCTTGAAGTCAACATTTTCGTCCTTTTCGAGTGCGGCGATGTTGGCTTTCAGATCGTCGAAAAACAAACCGCCTCTGACATCTATGACGAAAGCCGCCTTTTTCACATCCTTCGCACCGCTGAGGCACAAATCTATAAAATTCTTTATAAGTGCCGGCGGCATATTGTCTATGCAGTAATAGCCCTTATCCTCAAATCTGTCCGCCGCCTTGGTCTTGCCCGCTCCCGACAAGCCTGTAATAATTACAACTTCCATTTTGTTCACCTGCCTCGTTTATCTCGCTGTTTATATGCACCATTATACACGAAAGGCAGGAGTTTTTCAAACCTGTTTACTCGAACATTTCCTCAAATTCTTTCATGTCCACGCTCTCGCCTCGTTCACGCTTTGCAAGTGCAGCCTTGACCTTTTCGAAATTTTCCTTGGTCAGATTCGACTTGCGGATAATCAGTGCAACCAAAATCATTGCAGCTCCCGGTATTACCACGAAAGCATTCTCAACCCATGAAAGTGCGAGCGGTGTCTGTACTGCAAGCTCGCTGTTAAAGCCTGCAAGCTCGAGTATCAAGCCGAGCATCTGCATACCGAAGGCAATCGAAAGCGATTCGGAGAGTGCCTGCAGCGAAATAACCGCTCCGGAGTGTTTGGAACCCGAAAGCAGCTCTTCGACCTCGCATACATCGTATATCATCGACGGCATGAGCTGCCAATATGTAGCGTTTGCCATGGCATAGAGGAAGCATACGAATATCAGCACAGGATAAGAGTCCACGCCTATCAGTCTGGTAGCTATCATAAGCACGCCGCAGCTTGCCATCACCCATTTGAACAAATCCTTTTTGTCAAGCTTGGTGCCGAGCTTTGCGATAAACGGCACGGTTGCCACTCCCAAAACGGTAATCAGCATCAGCACAGCCGAAATCGACTTTTCGCTCATTCCCATATTAAATGTCATGAAGAAAACACGGTCTGAGGAGAAGGTGATGTTTGCAATCAGATATGCAAGGCTCGAGCCGACTATGAGCTGTACCGGCTTCATTTTCAAAAGCTGCCAGTATTCCTTGAACATATCTGCGTAAACTCTGATTATGTTTTCTCTCTCCTTCTTTGGCTTAACGAAATTCTTTACGTCGTCGTTTTTGATGAACCATGCACAGACAAAGAGTGCCGTCGCACCGCACACGCCCACTATCAAGCCTATCATCGACCATGAGCTTTCAAGCGTTTTGCCCTTGCTCACGAAGTAGTCAACCAATATCGACGGCAGCACCATACCGATACACATGCCGAGCTGATTGAATACATATGAAAACGAACGCAGCACCGTTCTTTCGTTGTAGTCGTCCGTC
This sequence comes from uncultured Oscillospiraceae bacterium, assembly GCA_964562555.1. Classification (GTDB taxonomy): domain Bacteria; phylum Bacillota; class Clostridia; order Peptostreptococcales; family Anaerovoracaceae; genus CAG-238. The sequence continues at coordinate 937 of CAZLTX010000160.1, read as the reverse complement.
AAATCCGAGCCCCATGCCATATACGGCACGAAGAAGGACGAAAAGCAGGTCCAGAACAGCAGCACCGCTACGAGATAGTACAGCACCTTAAGCGTCGGCGAAAGGTCTACAGCCGTAAAGAGCAGTGTCGTGATTATAACGACCGGAATTGCAGCCGCAAGCAGGAAAGGCTTTCTCCTGCCGAAGCGTGTAACCGCATGGTCAGATTCAAAGCCGACTATAGGTGCACAGAGTGCCTCCCACACCGAGCCTGCCGCACAAATCGCACCTGCTACTGCCGGGCTTACTCCCGCCACCGTTGTCAAAAATAGAAGCAGATAGGTTCCTGCCAGCATATACAACGAGTTGTCACAGGTGTTTCCTATACCGTAAAAAAGTTTGGTCTTAAAAGGTAGTTTCATTTTCGATTATTCTCCTATTTATTCCCTCTTATTTTGATTTACAATTTATTGCCTATATTTTTATTCTAAAGCATACGGTTGCCGTATAGTCAAGAAAAAATTTCATTTTTTTGTAAAAACAAAAGCAGGGTCGTGCTTTTCACTCTGCCCTGCTCTGCCTTAATTTGCTGTCATTTAACTGAAAATATCCTTGAATTTTTCCTTAAAGCTGCTCTTTTTCTGATAGCACTCGTCCGTAAGCTCCTTGCCCATGGCCTCGACTGCTTTTTTCTGCTTGTGGTTGAGCTTGGTCGGCACTTCAAGGCTTACCTTTACATAGAGGTCGCCCTTTGCCTCTCTCTTAGGATATTTAACGCCTTTGTCCTTGAGTCTGAAAGTCGTTCCCGGCTGAGTTCCCGCAGGAACCTTGTATGAAACCTTGCCCTCGAGCGTCGGTACGACAATTTCCGCACCGAGTGCCGCCTGGTCGAAGGTAATAGGGATTTCGAGGTAAAGATCCGCACCGCTGCGTTTGAAAACCTTATGCGGCTTTACAT
>CAZLTX010000159.1:0-3195 GCA_964562555.1 uncultured Oscillospiraceae bacterium | reverse complement strand
AACAAAATGCAGAGAATTAAACACGGAAAGAGGTTGGAAATATGATATTTGCGGACAAAATTATTGAACTTAGAAAAAAGGCGGGTTGGTCACAGGAGGAGCTGGCAATGCAGCTCGGTGTAAGCAGGCAGTCCGTTTCAAAATGGGAGGGGGCACAGTCGATGCCCGATATGGAGAAAATTTTACAGCTAAGCAGGCTGTTTGAGGTTTCCACAGATTATCTTCTTAAAGATGAAATAGAAGATGTGCATTATGCGGCAGGGCTAGGAAATAATAATGCGGGAGCCTTCACCGCCGCACAGGGCTATGCGGCTCAGAGCGGCTTGGCAGGCATCGGAGAAGGAGAAAACGCTGCACCGCTCAGGCGTGTCAGCATGGAGGAGGCTTCCGAATATATAGTTCTTAGAAAAAAAGCGGCACCGAAGATGGCTTTAGCTACATTTTTATGCATAATATCGCCTGTGATGCTGATACTTTTGGGCGTGCTCAGCGAGAGTGCGGCTTTTCCGCTGAGCGAAGATGCGGCTGCCGGAATCGGAGTTTGCATACTGCTGCTTTTGGTGGCACTTGCCGTGGCGATTTTCATATCGTGCGGTGCAAAGGTCAAGGATTACGAATTTCTTGAAACCGAAGCCTTTGAAACCGCATACGGTGTCAGAGGCATGGTGCGTGCTAAGCTGGACGAATACAAAGACGAATATACGAGGCTGAATATAACGGGAACGGTGCTTTGCATTTTATCGGCGGTTCCGCTTTTTCTTGCATTGTGCGTAAACGGAAGTGACATCGTATATGCGGCAGCCGTATGCATGATTTTGCTGCTCGTGGGAATCGGCTGTATAACTTTCGTATATGGCGGCACATATAATGATGCACTTAAAAAACTGCTTGAAGAGGGCGATTACACACGTGAAAACAAGAAAAATTCGAAGCTTCTCGGCTCGGTAAGCGTTATATACTGGCTGCTTGTGGTTGCAATATTCATGTTTTACACCTTCGGACCTTACGGAAACGGACAGCCGCAGTACAGCTGGTTTATATGGGCAATCGGAGGTATTCTGTACGCCGCACTTGCAACTGCGGTAAAGCTGCTGAGAAAATAGGTACATAGATTGAACTTTGAGAAAAGCTGTGGTAAAATGTTTTCTGTAAGCAAGGCTTGCGTATGCAGCGTGGGCGAGGAGCATTAAATCACAGCTTTTAATATATGGAGGAAATTTATGAGATCATTTGTGGGAACCAGAGTAAAGGTTTTGAGAGAGGGCACAGAAAAAGTCGGCATGGTCAGCAGTGTTCGCGGAGATAAAATCATAATCAATATCGGAACGGCAGAGCTTATAGAGGCACCGCTTGACGATGCGGAAATTTATATAGCCGCACCCGAAGACGGTGTGGATTACATCATAGAATGGTAAAAACAGAGTTGTAAAATCTGAAATCAAAAAGGATGCCCGGGCGGTAAGAACCGTTCATAGGCATCCTTTTATAATACTTTATTTTGTTTTTAATACTATTTTGCAGTATTGTTTTTTCTGCGTTCGGCAAGCTCAGCCGTAGCAGTGAAGAGTACGTCAGTGCAGGAATTGAGTGCGGTTTCGCAGGAGTCCTGAATAACGCCGATGATAAAGCCAACGCCCACAACCTGCATTGCGATATCGTTCGGAATACCGAAGAGGGAGCATGCGAGCGGAATCAGCAGCAGAGAACCGCCGGCAACACCGGACGCACCGCAAGCCGATATGGCAGAAAGCACACACAGAATGACAGCGGTCGGAAAGTCTACCGAGATACCCAACGTATGTGTTGCCGCAAGCGTAAGCATTGAAATCGTGATGGCAGCACCGCCCATGTTGATGGTTGCACCGAGCGGAATGGAAATCGAGTAAGTATCCTTATCAAGACCGAGTTCCTCGCAAAGCTTCATGTTTACAGGGATGTTTGCGGCGGAGGATCTGGTAAAGAAAGCTGTAATGCCGGAATCCTTCATGCACTTGAAAATCAGCGGATAAGGATTTTCACGAATGTTTATGTAAGTTATGATCGGGTTGATGATAAGTGCATCTGCGAACATGGTCACAACCAAAAGTATAATCAGCTTACCGTAGTCAACAAGTGCACCGAGTCCCGTGGTAGCGATGGAGTTGAAAACAAGACCCATAACTCCCAAAGGTGCAAGCTTGATGACCCATCTGACAACCGTAGAAATAGCATCGGATATTTCGCCGAGAGCTGTTTTCGTGCTTTCCGATGCATGTCTGAGAGCTATTCCCAAAACCACAGCCCATGCGAGAATTCCTATGTAGTTTGCGTGGAGCAAAGCGTCAACAGGGTTGGATACAATGCTGAAAACCAAAGTCTGAAGAACCTCGCCTATGCCCTCCGGCGGGGCAACATCTGAGGCATTAGCGGCAAGCTCAAGCGTAACAGGGAAGATAAAGCTTACTATTACAGAGAGTGTGCCCGCTAAAAAGGTTCCGAGAAGATACAGAACCAAAATTCGTTTCATATTTGTTTTCTGCCCTGATTGATGCTGTGCGATTGCATACATTACCAGGAAGAAAACCAGTATCGGAGCTACGCCCTTGAGTGCACTCGTGAAGATTGTACCGAAGATGGGAATAAATCCGCCGAGCTGCGTCGGGAATGCAAGTGCCAGCAGGATACCGACGATTAAACCGATAACAATCTGTTTTACCAGACTTAAACGGTTCCATGCTTTAAGAAAATTTTTCATAACCAAGATGTCTCCTCTATGTTGTATTTTGTTATTGATTTGATGCCGCTGCGAACGCACGACAAGGAATATCATAACAGTTTTTTAACATAAAAGCAAGGTTAAAAAGCTTGGAAGTGTGATAAAATCGAAATTTAGAAAAGTTCCTCAAGACTGCTTTCACCGCAGACGAGCATCAGCTTTTGTTTGCGGGTAAGCTTTTTTATTTTTGATTCCAAACGCATGGCGTTTTCCTTAGATGAAGAGACGGTGTACCAAACAAGCTCCACAGGCAGATGACTGCGGGTATATTTGCCGCCCTTGCCGGAGTTGTGTACGGCAAGACGGTGTGCAAGGTCACAGGTCCAGCCGCAGTAAAGACTGCCGTCGCAGCATCTGAGAATATAAGTGTAATTAGCTTTTTCAAGCGGCGGAGTTAACGCCGGAAGTGCAGAAAGATTCATATGTCAGCTCCGTGAAAA
>CAZLTX010000158.1:0-3202 GCA_964562555.1 uncultured Oscillospiraceae bacterium | reverse complement strand
TCGTTAAAGCCGGAGGACATCGGTGCCGCCTGCCAGTACATGAAAACAGAGTCCGCTGTCAGTCGCCTCGGGTCTGCCGTAAAATCGCTTACCTTATGCTCTGCGAGTGCTGCAAATTTTTCGGGGAAAGGCAGCTCTGCGATTTCAAAAAACTTTTTCAGTGTCAGATTACGTTTTTCCTTGTAGGCAGCGATTGCAGCCTCTTTTTCCGCCTGCTTACGAGCGAGCTTTTCCTCTTCGGTTTCAACAGGCTTAGTGTCGATTCTTTTCTTGAATAATGCCATGCTCGAAAATTCCCTTCGTATCTTTATTATATAATTTTATAGGAAATACCAAGAAAGTCTGCCGCCAAAATATAAGCGGTGCAGCCGACTTCCTAAGAATAAATCTTTCGAATTGAGAAAAAAACCATGGGAGACACATCCATGGTTTTTCGATTGCTCATGCTGTGCATTTAACTTATGCACGGGTGGGGACGGGTGAGACTTATTTTGCTGCCTTTGCAGCGTTGAATCTTTTAGTTAATCTGGAAACCTTTCTGGAAGCGGCATGCTTGGAGATAGTTCCCTTAGCAGCAGCCTGCATAAGCTTCTTTTCTGCAAGTCTTAACTTTTCCTGTGCTAATTCAAGGTTTCCCTCAGCCATAGCAGCTTCGAAGTTCTTAAGAACAGCCTTAAGGTGACCCTTAATTCTTCTGTTTCTTGCAGTTTTCTTGTCGATAACTCTGATTCTTTTCTTTGCGGATTTAATGTTTGCCATTATTTTTCACCCCACTTTATATTATTTTAGCTTGTACCTCAATGCCGTATTTATACGTGCAGAGGACATAAATTCGCAATTTGAATTATATACGAATAATGCGGGCATTGCAAGGGGAAAATAGAAAAATAATCGGAAAAACGGGTAAAAAAGGAGCAAAAATAAAGGAAGTATGAATTACAGGACGGATTTGGCGGTAGAAACTGCGGAAATGCTTGAAAAAGTGAAGAGCCAAGGAGCTGAATACGGTAGGGATGACGCAGGAAGCAAGGACAATGCCACGGGAAACGAAGGCGGAAATTCAATGAAGAATCAGACCGGCTACATCGTCAAGCGTTCGCAGCTCGATGAGGAGATTTCTGTTACAGAAATCGAAATCACAGACGAGGAGGGCGAGAAAGCCTTCGGAAAACGCAGGGGCAGATATGTGACGGTCGAGGTGCAGGGAATACTTGAGCCGAGGGAGAAAATCAAGGAGAGAGCCGCTGCGGTGCTTTCCGATGAGCTGGCAAAGTTCGTCAAGCATGACTATTTTTTGCGTGTGCTGGCGGTGGGCTTGGGAAACGAAAAGGTTACGCCCGACAGCCTCGGACCGCATACCGTGGACAAGCTGCATGTGACCTCGCACCTGTTTAAGCTCTTTGAGTGCAGCGGCGACGAGGCTTATTCGAATGTATGTGCCTTTAATCCGTCGGTAACGGGTGTGACCGGACTTGAAACCGCAGAGCTGATAGAGAGGGTGGTTTCCATGGCGAGACCCGATGCGGTTCTCGCCATAGATGCCCTTGCCGCAAAGGATATCGCAAGGCTCAGCAGCACCGTGCAGATTTGCGACACGGGCATCATGCCCGGCTCGGGCATGGGAAACCACCGCCGGGAAATCAGTGAGAGGACGGTCGGCTGCCCTGTGATTGCTATAGGCGTGCCGACCGTCATCGACGCAAGAACCTTGATAATGGAGGCAGCGGAGCAGCTCGAGGAATTGCAGGAGAGCGAGCATGCCTCGCCGCTCGAAAAATACCTTGCGTGCAGCGACCTCGACATGATAGTGACCTCGACAGATATAGATCAGATCATAAAAGATTTTTCGGATATTATCGCAAATGCCATAAATATTACCCTGCACCCCGGCATATATTCTAAGGTGAATCTGTAGCTGCCGCCGCCGAAAGCGATGCAGGAAAAAGTTTGGGTATGGAGAGTAGCCGTAATGAAAAAGAGCTTTGGAAAATTCCTTTTAATGATATATCTTTGCAGTACCGTACTGTCGTATGCCATGCTTCCCAAGGAAAACATGGGAGCAGGCTTGGCGGCAGCACTGTCCGTACAGAAAACCAAGCTCAATCCGACAGGCTTCGGCATCATGTGCATCAACTCCGCATACCCGAACCTCGACATAGAAACGGCAGCGATGAGCTTCACTGAAAGTCGCTCAGAGGCGGCAAAGGGTGAAGCAGGGACGGCAGCAGGCATCGCAGGCGGCGGTGCGGACGCAGCGGCGGACGGCAAAAAAGGCAGCGACGCTGCCATCGGCACAGCAGACTATACCGATACCGACAAAAACGGTAAATCGTCAAAGAACGATGTTAAGGTGATAGCCAACGATACGGACGACACGCAGACGAGAGTTTTCGGCAAGGAACCCGCAGTGCTCATCGTACATACCCATGCAACCGAATCCTATCTTCCGTCGTCCGAGGGAAACTACCACAAAAAAGGCAAGCTCAACACAGTGCGTGACGCAGGCGAGGTTTTGGCAAAGACGCTGAACGATGCGGGCGTTCCGTGCGTTCACGACATGACGCTCCACGATGAAAGCTCGTACAACCAGGCATACAGCCGCTCCTACGAAACGATAGAAGCACTTCTCAAAAAATATCCGAGCATCGAGTGCGTCATCGACCTTCACAGAGATGCGGTGCCGGGAGAAAGCACTGCGGCAACCGTGGCGGTGGACGGCAAAACCTGTGCGAAATACTCATATGTGGTCAGCAATGCAGTTGAAACCTATGCGAGCAACCTTGCCTTTATCAAAAAAATGAACGAAACGGCAGCGGACGATTACGAGGGCTTTACCGGCAAAATACTTGAGAGAGGCTACCGCTACAACCAAAACCTTTCATCGAAATACATGCTGCTCGAAATCGGCTATAACCGCAACGATATAGAAGATGTACGGAACACGGCAGAGCTTTTCGGCAAAATACTGGCAGATACGCTCAAGCACAGCTGAGCGTGCGAAAGTTGAGCCTGCGAAAGCCGAGCACGAGTAAGGCGAGAGTGTGAAGCAGTCGTGCTCGATAAGAGCGAGTGGAAATGCGAGGAGAAAAAGCAAAAAGCAGGGAGAAAGAGAGCCGAAAAAAATGAAAAGAATTATGGAATTTTTGCTGATTACGCTGCTTGCCTTCGTCGTAACGACAGCCTTTCTGACAGTGGACAAGCG
>CAZLTX010000157.1:0-3209 GCA_964562555.1 uncultured Oscillospiraceae bacterium | reverse complement strand
GCAAGCGTTTCGGCGATGTTTGCCGCTTCTGCTTTTTTTGCGGCTTCTTCTTCGGCTTTCTTTGCAGCCTCTGCGGCAGCCTCAGCCTCCGCCTTTGCTTTTGCCTCGGCATCGTCCTTTCTGCTGACAAGGCCGTTAAAGAGCTTCATCATGCAGAATACGACGAAGGCGGTTATCAAAAAGACGATTACAGCCTGAATGAAGTTGCCGTATGTGAGAGTAGCGTTGCCGACCGAAATACCGAGTCCGGTGAAATCAATGCCGCCGGTAATAATTCCGATGATTGGTGTGATTATGTCGGCTACGAGCGAGTTGACTATAGCGGTGAAAGCTCCGCCGATTATGATGCCGACAGCCATGCTCATAACATCGCCTCTGGAAATAAACTGCTTAAATTCTTCGATAAATTTTTTCATTTCTAAATCTCCTTATAGTATATCAGTTAAATATTTTTGCGTAAAAAATCAAGTTCTTTTTCGATTCTTTCCCATGGGAAACCGACTACATTATCGTAATCACCTTCGATATGATCTATATATGCACCGAAGGCACCCTGAATGGCATAGGCACCTGCCTTGTCGTAAGGCTCGTCCGTGTCGAGGTAGGCATTAAGCTCCTCATCTGAAAAATCCTTTACATATACCTTGGTTGCCTCGGCAAAAACTCGGGCGTTTTCGGAAGCGGCTTCGACGAGAGCACAGCCGGTTACAACATAGTGAAAATCGTTTCGCAGCGATGAGAGCATACGAAAAGCATCTTCACGGTTTTGCGGCTTACCCATGATTTCGTCCTTGTATACGATGGTATCGGCGGCAAGTATGATAGCCGGCTGCTCAGTATCGCCGGACAGCTCAGAGCCGTTTGACAGTGCAGAGCCGTTCGACGGCTGCGAATCGTCAATAGGCGATAAAGCCTTTTGAGCCATGAGATATTCATGTTCAGAGGCCTTTGCTTTTTTCAGAGCCAAAAACATAACGGTTTCGCACATATCGTGCTTGGGCGGTATGTTTTCTTCGATTGAGGCGGGCATTATAAGCGGCTCGATTCCGTGCCGTCTCATCATCTCGATGCGTCGAGGCGAACCCGATGCCAGAATATATCTGCGTTTTTTGTCCATTGTAATTCTCCGTTTGCTGTAAATTTTAATTTCGTGATTCGCACCTTAATATTATGGCATATTTTTTTCAAAAAGGAAATACTAAAACAAGAAGTGCGTAAAAAGAAAATAAGTCACAATGATAAAAATACAAAAGCGTACAGGGGGAGCATGATGGAAAACACACAGGCTGCTATGCAGGCACGAATAAGCGGGGAAAAGAATAAGGAGCAGGAAAAACAAAAAAAGGAAATAGCCAAGGCATACGGCAAATATGCAAAGGAGTTTACGCCGAAACCGAAATATTTCGGAAACTGCCTAAAGGCTTTTTTGACAGGCGGTGCGGTATGTACGGCGGCACTCGCCCTTCAAAACTATCTTCAGGGTAAGGGCGTTTCGGAAAAAGATGCGGGAGCTTTCGTCACGATTGCACTTGTGATGACGGCACAGCTTTTGACGGGACTCGGAGTTTTCGATGTTATAGCGAAGTTCGCCGGTGCCGGAGTGATAGTGCCGATAACCGGCTTTTCCAACTCAATGGTCGCACCTGCGATAGAGTATAAAAAAGAGGGACCGGTGCTGGGTGTGGGTTCTAAGCTTTTCAGTGTGGCGGGACCTGTGCTCGTTTGCGGAATCAGTACCGCAACCGCTGTCGGTATAATATATTGGATAAAATCACTGCTGTAATTTGGAAAAAGGGCGAAGAATACGGAGATAAAAAAGATGGCAAGGAAAAAAATCGGTGCACAGAGCGTGCGTTTTGAGAACAGACCGTATATCATCGGACGGGGAAATGTAGTCGGCATGAAAGAGGGCGAGGGACCTCTGGCGGCATGCTTTGACGAAATTCTTAAGGACGACATGTACGGAGAAAAATCATGGGAAAAAGCGGAATCTAAGATGCTTCAAGAGGCTATGAGCAGTGCGTGCAGGAGGGCAGGGTTTAAAAAAGACGAAATAGATGTGATGCTCAGCGGAGATTTGGTAAATCAGCTTATGTCATCGTCATTCGCGGCAAGAAACATGCACATTCCTTTTTTGGGGCTGTACGGAGCCTGCTCGACCATGACGGAATCGCTGGTGATGGGTTCGATGCTGGTTGACGGCGGCTTTGCTTCGCATGTGCTGGCAGGAGCATCGAGCCATTTCTGCACTGCGGAAAGACAGTTCCGTATGCCTGTCGAGCATGGAAATCAAAGACCGCCGTCGGCTCAGTGGACGGCTACGGCGGCGGGTGCCGTAGTTATTTCGGATACCGCCGGGGGTGAGGGAAGCTGTATCTGTGTTACGGAGGCTACGGTAGGTAAGGTAATAGATGCCGGAATCAAGGACGCTAATCAGATGGGTGCGGCGATGGCTCCTGCGGCGGTGGACACGCTGCTCAATCATCTTCAGGACACCGGCAGAGATATAGACTATTACGATTTGGTGGCAACAGGAGATTTGGGCTATATCGGCAAGGATATAATGTGCGACCTTTTGGTCGATGCGGGTCTTGACTCACAAAAAGTTTTCAGCCATTACGATGACTGCGGAACGATGCTTTTCAGCAAGGATCAGGATGTCCACGGGGGCGGCAGCGGCTGCGGCTGCTCGGCTGCGGTTTTGACAGGCAGCCTGCTGAAAAAGCTTGAACAGGGCAAATACAGGAGAATTTTGCTGATGTCTACGGGTGCACTTTTGTCCACTATATCGCCGTTCCAGGGAGAGAGCATACCGGGAATAGCACATGCCGTATGTCTGGAGGTGAAATGATGGATTATATATGGGCGTTTCTTATAGGCGGCGGCTTTTGCGTGGCGGGACAGATACTGATGGACACCACCAAGCTGACCGCACCGAGAATTTTGGTTATTTTCGTGCTGACAGGAGTGCTGCTCCAGGCATTGGGACTGTATCAGCCGATAGTGGATTTGGCAGGAAACGGTGCGACCGTGCCGCTGCCGGGCTTCGGATATAATCTGGCAAAGGGAGCGATGGAGGGAGCAGAAAAGGGCTTTTTGGAGGCTGTTACCGGGCCGATAAAGGCGACTGCCGCAGGCGTGGCTGTCGCAATAAGCTTCGGATATATCGTGGCTCTGATATTCAATCCAAAGTCCCCGAAACGATAGGC
>CAZLTX010000156.1:0-3228 GCA_964562555.1 uncultured Oscillospiraceae bacterium | reverse complement strand
AGCGTTTTTTGTGATACAATACTTAACTGAACAATGATGAAAATTGCCTTTAAAGAGCTTCGCCCGGCATGGTTTGGGTCCTGCGCAATGGGATGCCGTGAACCTTGTCAGGTCCGGAAGGAAGCAGCAATAAGCGGAAGTTCTTATGTGCCGCAGATTAGCCTTCTCCAACGCCTAGCGCGGCTCTTTAAGGGCAATTTTTTTCCGATTATATCCCGATTGCAAATAATTGTTTATCTGCGATATATCTGATTTTGCCGAAAGGAGAGCCATGTACACAGCACTTTACAGAGCCGAGAGACCTGAGGTTTTCGAAGAAATCCTCGGACAGGAGCATATCGTAAAAATACTGAGACATCAGATAGCTGCCGACACGGTCGGACATGCCTATCTTTTTTGCGGTACGAGGGGAACAGGCAAGACCACGACTGCGAGAATTTTGGCAAAGGGCGTGAACTGTACCGATCCCGACACAGCGGGAAGACCTTGCGGCAGATGTGCGAGCTGTAAGGCGATAAGCGAAGGCAGCTTCATGGACGTGGTCGAAATAGATGCGGCATCGAACAACGGCGTGGACAATATACGAGAGCTGAGAGAAAGTGTGAAATATCCGCCGGCAATAGGCAGAAAAAAGGTATACATCATCGACGAGGTGCATATGCTTTCTGCGGGAGCCTTCAATGCTCTGCTCAAGACCTTGGAAGAACCGCCAGAAAATGTGATGTTTATTTTGGCAACCACAGAGCCGCAGAAGCTTCCTGCAACCATACTTTCAAGATGTATGAAGTTTGACTTCAAGCGTGTGCCGCAGCAGCTCATAATGGACGGAATGAAACGGATCTGCGACGACAGAGCTGTGGAAATTTCGGAGGCGGCATTGAAGCTTTTGGCGAACTGTGCAGACGGTTCGGTGCGTGACGGGCTTTCCGTGCTCGATCAGGTTTTGGCAGCGGGAGATAAGAAGATAGACCGTGAAAAGGTTCTTGAATATATAGGAACGGCAGGAGAAGATTTCTTCATAGAGCTGACGGAAAAGGTTTCGGTCAGAAATGTTTCGGAGGCGATAATCCTGGTAGACGAGGCACTTGCCGACGGCAAAGATGTCAGAGGTCTTATGCGTGACTGGATGGCGTATTACAGAAATCTGATGATTACGAAGTTCGTGAGAAATCCCGAAGAGCTTCTGAATATGTCTATAGAAAATATAAAGAGGATAAAGGAGCAGAGTGACCATATTTCGCTTGAGGAAATAAATTCGGCGATAATGAAGCTCGCAAAGGCGATAAACGATGCAAGGCAGTCCACACAGCCGAGAATACTGTTGGAGCTGGCGGTTGTAAACATAGCCTCTGACGGAATTGCTGAGACAGCGGCTCCGTTTACCTCGGCACCGCCGCTGTCACAGCACAGACAGCCGACACCTCAGGCACAGCCGACTTGGCAGGCGACAGAGCCGCCTGCGGTTTCGCACGAAGTGCCTTGGTCTGCGGCACAGTCGCCGTCGTCACCGACATCGGCACAGCCCGCTTCGCAGGCTGAGCCTTTCAGCACTCCGGCACAGCCGCCGCACCCGCCGCAGTCGGGTACGCCGACAGAGCCGGCTCCGCCTTCGACCCCGACCGCCCACCCCGTATCTCTCGAAAATGAGCGAAAAAACAACGACATGCTTTGGCACCGTGTTTTCGAAGAGGGCGAAGACGAGGCAGGCAGCTTTAACATCATCAGAACCGGAACCGAGCTTTACAGGGTGAGCGAGAAGAACTTTATCGTAGCCGCAAAGACAAACTTTGCGAAGAAATACGCCGAGCTTCAGCGTGAACGGCTCGAGGCGATAATGGCAGACAAGCTCGGTCGCCATGTACAGATGATTTGCTGTCTTGAGTCAGAGCTGGAAAAGCACGCACACAGCGGCGAAGAACCCAAGAGCGAGCCGGAAGACGACAGAAAGCTCGCAGAAGAAGCGAGCAGGATTTTGGGAATAGAAATAGAAATCGACTGACGAAATAAAGTAAGGAAAAAATATACAACGGAGGAAGAATAAATGGGAAAAGGAATGAGAGCAGGAAAGAAACCGTCAAAGGCAGCAGGAATGGGCGGCGGAATGCAGAAGCAGCTTCAGCAGATGCAGGCAATGCAAAGACAGATGGAGGCACTTCAGGCTGAAATCGAAGAAAAAGAAGTAACTACCACAGCCGGCGGCGGAGCGATTACGGCAGTAATAAACGGAAAGAAGGAAATCGTAAGCCTTGAAATCAAGCCTGAGGTAGTAGATCCCGACGATGTTGAAATGTTACAGGATTTGATTATCGTTGCGGTAAACGAAGGCCTCAGACAGATAGACGAGATATCCAACAACGAAATGGGTAAGCTCACAGGCGGACTTGGAATACCGGGACTGTAAACGGAGCTTTTGGCATGAGACAGTATCCCAGACCCTTAGCGGCACTGATAAACGAAATGAGCAAGCTCCCGGGCATCGGGAGCAAGACCGCACAGAGGCTCGCCTTTCATATCCTGTCATTGGACGACAAAGAGGCAGAACGCCTTGCACACGCAATTCTGACAGCAAAAAAAGAAATGCGTTATTGCTCTGTCTGCGGCAATCTGACAGACACCGACCCCTGCGGCATATGCAGCGACGAAAGCAGAGACCGCAGCGTGATTTGTGTTGTCGAAAGCCCTAAAGATGTAATGGCAATGGAGAGAATAAGAGAGTTTAACGGCATGTACCATGTCCTGCACGGAGTTATATCACCGATGGACGGCGTAGGTCCCGAGGACATAAACCTCATGTCGCTGCTCAAAAGACTTCAGGCAGAGGACGTAAACGAGCTGATTATAGCCACGAACCCAAACATCGAGGGCGAGGCAACGGCTATGTACATAGCCAGACTGATCAAGCCTACAGGCATCAAGGTCACAAGAATCGCACACGGAATACCGGTGGGAGGCGACCTCGAATATGCAGACGAGGTCACCCTGCTCAAAGCCGTAGAGGGACGAAGAGAGCTTTAGAGCGACAGATTTTTGGACTTGGCAAGCTGCAAAAGATACGAATATTTAGCCCGTGCAGCCAAAAGATTATAGGAAGCATAGTCAACGGCTTTGTTGTCCGTAAGTTCATTGAACATACCGACCGCCTGCTCCAGCTCGGAGTGGGCGTTTTTAATTGACATGTACAGCAATTTGTCTTCTGAGATAGGGCATTCCGCCTGTCTGAGTTTCATA
>CAZLTX010000155.1:0-3253 GCA_964562555.1 uncultured Oscillospiraceae bacterium | reverse complement strand
ATTGTTCAGTTAAGTATTGTATCACAAAAAACGCTACGGGTCAATAGGCGGAATTTCCTACCGACCATAAGTTAATAGAATCCGTTATATCCGTTAAATCCAAGCATATAAATTGCCAGCATCATTGCCAAATCCTCATTTTTAGCTTCTAAATGCTCTGCCCATGCTCTGAGCTCCTCAAGAACCGTATCCTGCGGGGTTTTTATATCGGACTGTTTCTCTACAACTTCTCTTATTACCTCCGGGAGAATCATGCAGATTTTATAGAAAGCGTCACTGTCGCCACTTACCATTTCATAAAATCTGTCAATACTTACTCTCCTAATCAGCTTATGCCCCACTTTTTTCTTATCCACAGTCGTTTCCCATTTAATATTCTGCGAACGCTGTGCGATAGCCTCAACGAGAAAGCATGCACAATCATCATCATTAAGAAGCTGATTTTGCATTTTGATAAAGGTTTTTCCCGCAGATGCCGAATTCATTGTATTATGCTTGTTTTTCATTTCGACATATACAGTATGAACCGTTCCTGCATTTTCGATAACTATTCCGCTTGGATCCTTAAAAATAACATCCCAGCCTCCGCTTTCGCCGTTTGCGGGAACCTCGCATTTGTTTATGTACTTAAAAATTCGTTGATGAAAGTACCCTATATCGTTTGAGTTTGATTTATCACGCTGCCTGAAGATTTCGTTTCCTATGATTTCATCCCAGCTCAGTCCGTACACCGTTTTGTCAAAAATCAATTTTATCGGGTCAATCAAATTTTTATTGAACTTTTTCAAATCATACGGCTCCAGTTTTTCTCCGTACTTTTGAATGGTGTTTTTTACATGCTCATAAAAATCTTCCTTGCTGATGAAATCAAGCTCCCACATTATCGTATGCCCTCCAATCCTTCCCTAATTTTTAAGGCTATCTCATATGCTAAATTCACAGGTACGGCATTACCGACCTGTTTATACTGCTGACCGACACTACCGCAGAATTCCCAATCATCAGGGAAGCTCTGACATCTGGCATTTTCTCTGACCGTAAAAGGTCTTGCCTCAATCGGATGGCAGCGGTCTGTCTGTTTTTGGCTTGGCGAGGTCAATACCGCAAGCGAAGGCTCGTCCAAGCTCAATCTTCGCAATATGCCTGTTCGTCCTCCCTCCATGTTCCAGCAGCTTTTCATATACGGTTTTGCAATTTCCTCAGGTATATCTCTCCAATATCCACCCGGCGGAACTTTTTCAAAGATTTCCTTTTTATGTGCCGAATACTGCGTTCCGACACTCTCGGGACAGTCTAACAAAATATCTCTTAAAACCGGCTTGTACTCGTGCGGCTTCGGAAATTCAAACTTTATTTTGTCTATCAAATCATTTCTGATGCCTATTGTAATCAATCTTTCTCTTTTCTGTGCAACGCCGTAATCCCAAGCATTCAAAACCCGTTTTTGCTGTTCGGGTATTGAATAACCTTCCTGCTCGAAAATACTCAAGATTGTTTTATATGTACGTCCCCTGTCATGTGTCAATAAGCCTTTCACATTTTCAAACAGAAACATCTTCGGTTGCAGCTTTCTCAGAAATTTTGCATAGTAATAGAACAATGTACCTCTCGCATCTTCAAGTCCCAATCTTTTTCCTGCATAGGAAAATGATTGACACGGAGCCCCTCCGGAAAGCAAATCAAGCTTTCCTTTTTTTATTCCGAAGAAGTCCTCGAGATCCATCTCGCTTATTACTGCAATATCTTCATTCACGACATTCCACTGCGGTCGGTTATGCTTCAAGGTATCGGCCGCCGTTTTATCTATTTCCACCAAACCTATAGTATCAAAGCCTGCCGTTTCAATGCCCAATGCAAGTCCTCCGGCACCCGCAAACAGCTCAATAGTCGTTGGCTTACTTTTTCTGTTTTTCACTTGCGGTTCGCTCATATAATCTCGCAGAGCCTCCTGCACCTTATACATCTGCCTCTCCTTTCAGCCATTTTGTGATGGTTGCTTCGTCTATTATCTCTACTCCGAGTTCTTTTGCTTTTTTGTTCTTGCCGCTGGTCGAGTTTACATCGTTATTTATCAAATATGTGGTTTTGCTGCTGACCGAGCCTGCCACCTTGCCGCCTGCTTTTTCTATTTCTGCTTTCAGTGCATCTCGGTTTTCGTAGCCGACAAGACTTCCCGTTATAACAAAGGTTTTTCCTGCGAGCAGGGTTCCCGTTTCTTCAAAGTTTTCGTCAAGCTCTATTTCCGCAAGCAAATCCTCTACGATTTTCTTCTTGTGCGGATCTTCAAAAAAGGCTATAAAGCCGTCTGCCATCACGGCACCTATGCCCTCTATGCCTGTCAGCTCCTCACGTGTAAGCTGCATCACTCTCTCCCAGCTGTTTTGGCAGTAGTTTGCGATAAGCTGTGCGTTTGCAGTACCGACATTCGGTATTCCGAGGCTGTAGAGGAAACGTGAAAGATTGGTCTTTCTCGATTTTTCTATGGATTGTCTGAGATTTTCGTAGGATTTTCTTCCGAAGCCCTCCATTTCCATAATCTCTTTTTTGAAGTCCTCCACGTGGAAAATATCCGCAAGCTCCTTTATCATGCCTTTTGCAATCAGCTTTTCTATGGTCATTTCGGAAAGCCCCTCGATATTCATCGCATTGCGGGATACGAAATGTGTAAAGCTTTTTATCTGCTTTGCCAGACATTCGCTGTTTGGACATATCAGTGTTTCGACACCGTTCTCGTTTTTTATCTGCGTATGTGCTCCGCATACCGGACAAAACTCGGGTATTTCAATATTATTCGAGGCGGTGAGGTTATCTGCGACCTGCGGGATTATCATGTTTGCCTTGTATACGCTTATCGTGTCACCGATACCCAGCTTAAGCTCTCGCATTACACTGATATTGTGAACCGACGCACGGCTGACCGTCGTTCCCTCAAGCTCTACCGGCTCGAATATCGCTACCGGATTGATAAGTCCCGTCCTCGACGCACTCCACTCTATTTCACGCAGTGTGGTTTCCTTTATCTCGTCCTGCCACTTGAAAGCTATGGAATCTCTCGGAAACTTTGCGGTTTCTCCCAGTGATTTTCCGTATGCTATATTGTCAAAGCAAAGCACCAATCCGTCTGACGGAATGGGATTTGTTTCGATTTTTTTCTCGAAGACCTGCACCTCTTCCGCAAGCTTTTCGGCGTTTACCGTATGGTGCTCCACGACCTGAAAGCCTCTGTCCGCAAGCCAGTCAAACTGCTCGCTGC
>CAZLTX010000154.1:0-3254 GCA_964562555.1 uncultured Oscillospiraceae bacterium | reverse complement strand
GGTATGAACCGGACGCTCTAGCCAACTAAGCTACACCGCCACACAAGGATTTGAATCGTTTCGCAACTTTTCAAATCGCTGACTGCAAGAGTTATATTACCAAAAAAACTGTCGAATGTCAATCACTTTTTTCAGTTTTCTTTAAATTTTTTTCTTTTTTTTCTTTTCGCCTAATTCTGTGAACCGCTAAAGCTTGAAATTCAGCTATTTGGGAACTATCTGCGACAGCCTTCCCGTCAAATAATCGCTTCTGATCATAGAAAGATTATTGACAAAAAGAAGATCGTCCGCCTTTTTTTCCTCGGCAAATTCTACTATGTCACCTTCCCAGTAGCGATAATCTATCACATAAATTTTCGAATAATGATCCGTCAGATACGGTACGAATGCGTTGCCGAATGATTCTTTTACAACAACACAAGTCTCGCCGTCCGGCAGACTCTCATTCTTTATGCGTGTATACGGATTATCTCCCGCTATAAAGGTACTGTACTTTATGGAAACAGGATAGTCACTCACATCGTGAATTACCTCCCAGCTACCCTTGCTTCCCTGCTGAGTTGTATAACGCAAAGATAACTCCTCACTTATAGGATAATACACCAACATATCGTCAGGATTTTTCTCCATCTTCGAGCTCTTATTCGTATCATTGTAAAACGAACCTAAGAAATCACCGAAATCCGCACTTTGACGACGCTCAAGAGTAATAGGCAGCACGCCCTTTTCTTCACAGAATCTCTCATATCCGTAATATGCCCCCAAGGATGTCCAGTGATGATCCGTCCTGAAATAGATGTACTCGTCCCTATGCTGCATCAGATTGTCGTACATATCCACGACCTTAACCTCGTCCGCAGCTTTTTCTATGATTTTGTCTAGAGATTTTCTCTGATTGCTTGAAGTTATTTTTCCGAAATATTCATCGGGCAGAGTGACACCCGAGCTGAGCGGTATGAGAACCTCATACACATCAGCCGTACCTTTCAAAGCCTTTGCTGCACGGTTTACCGCAGCCGAATACTTTTCCGCACCGCTTTCCGTATAAGAATAAAGCTCAAAGCCCGTATCGCCTATTCTGATCACATTGCCGTAGCTTTTGAACTTGCCGTCAGCTTCGACAGCCGGATACTCTCCGACCGCCTTAGCAGTCAGCTCTTCTCTGTCACTCATTTCTGTATCATCGCCCGAAGCGTCCCCTTCACGCTCCGGGCTAATTCGTTCCTGCGAGTCGCCCTCCGTGATGCTTTCCTCTATCATAGCGAGTGCCGTTTCCGCATCGGGTGATACGCAGAATACCACATATCTGCCCTTCTGCACCGTCGCTGCCGCCTCTATTTCGGCAGCCTCCTCCGGAAGATAATCCTGAAACGAATCCTTGAGGTCGCTGAGATACCCGTCAACCGTTGCTGCCGCTGCCTCAGCCGCACTTGCGTCCGTAAATGTAAAGATTCCTATTGAGTCGGCATACGCACCGTTTCCCATATAAAGAATCTGCTTTTCGGCATTGTCCACGGTCAAAAAGTCACCGATTGAATCCTCCTGCACCTGGTACATGGTACAATCAAACTCAATACCCTCCAAAAGTTTATTTGCCAATTCTTCCTCGTTCAGCGTGTAGCTTTTCTCGCCGCAGCCGCCTGTAAGTGTAAGTGCGAAAATCAACGCACTCACTCCAAATACCTTCAAAAGTTTTTTCCCTGTTTTCATAGTCACGTCTTTCTTGCCTCTCTTCTCTAATTTTAAAAGCTGCTCGACAGCTTATCTCAATCGCTCCGTCACATACTGCGGTATCACAAATTCTTGCGTGCCCATGTACATCGGAGCCACCTCACCCTCATCAAAAGCGATTACTATATCTCCGTCTGCATTCACATAAAACTGCTGGTCGGCAGCTATTTGCTGAAATGCCCATTCATAAATCGGGTCATCTTTGTCGATATCAAGCCAAAACATGCTTCCGTTTTCTTCGTCGGACATCTTTTCACGCATCTGTGCCTTGATGTTCTCGCTTATCGGTGTGATATAGTTACAGCCGCTCCGGAAAAGATCCGAAAGCTTGATTTCCTTGCCCGTGTTAATGTCGAGCGTGTAATAATAATGCTGCTCGAATCCGCTGCCCGCACCCTGGAAAGTTATGAGCTTAAGCGTAAAATATGTGTCTGCGGTGTGCAGTATTTCGTAATTCACATATAAACTCGAATATCCGTCCGAGTTTTCTTCCATTCCGAGCTTGAATTCTTCTATCAGTCCGTCCGCAATTTCGTTTATTCTGCGATTGATTTCGGCAGCATCGCCCTCGGCAAGCATTTTTGCCCCCGATGCATCATTTTTCCCCTCTATAATCTCGGGGACGGACACATCTGCCTGAAAACGCTCACTGCTGTAATGATAATCACGAAATGTCACAGCCTCGAAAAAATTGCCTATTACAGGCAGCTCGGACATTGCCTCAGCCGCCTCCGCACTGAGATTCGGCACAGCTATCAGCATGACCGCAAAGGCCGTTGTCACCATCTGCGTTATATGCTTTTTTCGTTGTGCTCTTCGCCTTGTTTTTACACATTTGGCAGCGTCAATCGCATATCTGACCTTTTCCAAGCCGTCCGCAGGCACTTCCGCAGACTCGTTCATACAGTCATTTAGGCTTTCCCGCTTAAACTCACTCATATTTTCTCCTCCTACCTCGACATTGCGGCTCTGAGCTTTCCGATGGCTCTGTACAACCTGCTTTTGGCAGTGTTTTCATTGACATCAAGCCTTTCCGCAACCTCCTTGAGTTTCATTCCCTCGAAATACTTCATTTCTACGATTTGTCGCTCGTTGGTTTCCAAATCACCGAGTGCATCGTAAAGCTCCAGAAAGTCCATGTATGCCATGCTTTTTTCGTCCTTCAGCTCCCCCAAAGCCTCGGACTGTTCACTTTCTTTTAATCGCCGTCTTGCAATTTCACGACAGAACTGAAATACCTCGTTCAGCATGATTCGGTAGACCCATGTTTCCGCAAATGCAGTTTCTCGTAAGGTTTCCGATTTCAGAATAGCCTTATAAGCCCCTTCCTGCACTATGTCCATGGCATCTGCCTCATTATGTACATATCCGTATGCCAAGCGATAGTATTTTTCGTAATTTCCTATCAGTATTTCTTCAATTATTCTCTCTTTTTCAGTCTGCTTCTCCCGCACGGTCACCTGAGAGTTCCCCCTTCTATCTGCTTCATTTATTAGATGCAATTATAATTAACTTAGTTTCAA
>CAZLTX010000153.1:0-3298 GCA_964562555.1 uncultured Oscillospiraceae bacterium | reverse complement strand
TATTGATACAGCCCACACGGCTTTGCTTGAATATTCTGAGCTTAGAGGTAAAATAGTCCTCCATGTCTTTATGCTCCGCATCGGAAATGTGATCTCGGGAAATGTTCGTAAAAACGCCCACCTCATAGTTCAAATCCAGTGTCCTGTCGTATTTAAGTGCCTGCGAGGACACCTCCATTGCGAGGTATTTGCAGTCGTTTTTCACACAGCCGTCCAAAATCCTATGCAGCTCTATGGTTTCCGGCGTGGTCAGCTTCCTTGCCTTTTCCCTGTGCTCACCGTCATAGGTATAAATTCCCGATGAAAAGCCTATTTCTTTACCGCTGTATATATCCAAAATCGACTTAATCATGCTTGCCGTCGTAGATTTCCCCTTCGTTCCGGTCACACCGACAAGCTTAAGGCTGTCCCAGCTTCTGTCAAAATACAGTGCGGATATTTTAGAAATCGCTGTACGCATATTGCTTACGGCAATATACGGAAGCCTGCTCTCGCTGCCTCCGCATGGCGTTTCAGCCCTTTTCAGAACCTCCGAGCCCGCTTCGCACACGAATGCAGCCGCACCCTTTGCCAGTGCATCTTCAAGGTATTCGGGCTTAAAGCCTGCACCCTTGCATATAAACAGCGTGCCCTCCTTTACCGAAAGCGAATTGTAGGAAACATCGCTTATCTGTATATCAAAATCCACAGAGTCGGAATTATCTGCTGTGCATAATCCCGACTCTCTCAGCATATTCAAATATTCCGTAAGTTTTTTCATAAGTAACTCCTCATATTTTCATCAATCTCGGTACATTGATACTATACCATATTCAGCTTTATTTTTCCATCAGTTCTTCGATAATATTCTCCGCAGTTCTGCCCACCTGCGTAAAATTCATGTTAGGAATGTAGTAGCTTTCGACGAGCATATGTGTGTGTTTAGCCCTGTCGAGTGCCTTTATCGCCCTGTGAAGCAAAATATCGAATTCTTCTCTGAGGCTTTCCGCTAATTCCTCATGTTTTTCAATCTGCACGGCGTCCATATAATCGCCGATGTCTATAAGATATATTTCCGGAACAGCCAAGCATTTTTCGCAGTCCCCGTCACAGCCTTCCTCATCATCTATGAAAATTTCCCAAGGCTCGATGTCATGGTATTCATTTACCGTCGTAAAAGCTATCCCAAGCTCCGGTACGATCAGATGGTCAATTTTCTCATCGGGACTTATCGAACAGTAAAAGCTTTCAACATCGAAGCCTCTGTATATCGCACCCTCCTTGATAATGCTCATAAGGCTGCCGTTCGCATATCCCAACGGCGAATTGATGATGTAGACCTTCTTCATGTTTCTGAGCAGGCTTTCACAGTAGCCAACTATGCCGTTTGCCGTTACCGCCGTAGCAAAGCTCTTTTTTTCTCTGCCCGGACGGATTGAAATTTCATACTCGCTGTATTCCTCTGCAACTATATCAGCCGCAATACGATAAAGCTCGCTGTACTCCACCGCATTTTCATATATGCTCTCAAGGCTCCTGAAAAGGCTTTTGGCGGCATTTAAGTAATTATATGCAACTTTGTACCATTCGGAGCATTCCTCGTTCAAATCAATTATTTCGTCCTTGCTTGCGGCAATCCCTTCCTCATTCCAAAACTCTCCGAGATTTACGATTTTGTCCACCGCACCCGGAGTTATCGGATCGGTCATGTGAGGACTGGTTCCGTCTATCAATGCTATTTTACGCTCTTTTATGACAACTCCGTCGAGCGAATTTTCATCTGCCGAGCAATGCAGATAATCTATGCTCTCTCCCAAATTTGCGAAATGCTCCGCGACCCTTTTCATAAATGTCGATTTACCGCTGCCCGGACCGCCCTTAATGCATATGATTTTGTTTGCTTCTCTCTGTCCTAAAATGAACCTGTAATACGAAAAAAATCCCAGCGGCGTGTTATTGCCGGGGAAATAATGTCTTTCTGCGGACAAAGTATTACCTCCTTCAACTTTTTTAAGCAAGTTAAATTTGCCGACTGCTTTATCATATGCAAAACAGACATTTTGGTTCATCGTGCACAAAAAACGAGAGCTGTCAGTCCCTCTCAAGGGGCTTTCGGCTCTCGCATCAAGCTTTACAGTTTATCTTCGTACTTATCTTCTGCCGGCTCCTCCGTTACCGTATAAGGAGCTTCAACAGTGCGGCTATATTCGCTGTCCTGAGGCGATACCACCACGAGTCTTTCCGTCAAAAGCTCATAGAAGGTCACATCTGCCATATATGTGTATTCGTTCAGAATTATCATCGGAATACTTGCAATCAATGCCGTGATTACCGAGCCAAAGCCCTCGAATGCAAACATCGTAGCCAAAAGTCCCGACGGCACGCTTGCCAAAAGTGACCAGCCGATGAAGCTGAACTGTGTACAGAACAAACGCCACTTATTTCCCTGCATCAGCCGCTTACTTTCGCTGATGCACTGAGATGCTGTGTATTCGGGGTGATCCGCCAGCACGAAAAACGCCTGACTGTATCTGTACGCAGCGATTATGCCCGGGAAAATCAGCAGCAGCGTCCACAGGAAAATTCTTATCGATATAAGTAATTGCAGCAGGAATGCCTTGCCGAAGCTTCCGAAGCCTTCGAAAACAAGCGAGTTGTCGATCTGCTTGGTTCTGAAAAATGTCAGGAGCAAGGTATATAAGCCGAGCGTGAACGGTCCGCCCACTATGAATTCGTACAGAGTTCCGCCGTATTCGACATTCTGCACAGTATTGCTTACCATCTCCGGCACTCCGATGTTTACATACATATCGTTCATATCGTAATAAAACATCAGTGACAGTACATTGCCTACCGCGGTGTTCAGTAAGTAAAATATCAAAAGTGCCACAAACATCGGTTTCCAATATCCCGAAAGCGAATTTCTGGCTATTTCTCTGATTTTAAAAGCTCGTTCCGTAACTATGTGGTTGTTCATGTATTTCTCCCCTGTTTTCTTGTTTTTTTTATTATACGACAAAACACCGAATATTTCAACCGAATTATACACATTTGTTCGGTGCAGAGCCTAGAACCCACATCGGTGCGGCACGCATTTCATTTGTTCGGTGCAAAGCCCCGAACCTGCCTTTCTGTGGTTTTTGAAATTTTTTCTTGACAAGCGTCTTTTTTCGGTTTATTATAGCCGTATTGCTAGGGGAGCTTATGCTGAGATTTTTCGAAAGGCTTCATATAACGCAGTGCGCAGGCGTGATATGTTCCCGTTCGGATAAACCCTCATTACCTGATCCGGTCAGCACCGGCGTAGGGAAGCGTACCC
>CAZLTX010000152.1:0-3309 GCA_964562555.1 uncultured Oscillospiraceae bacterium | reverse complement strand
GTAATTCTCCAGTCCACCAAAACAGACTTGACTCCTGCATTGTTGGCACATTTGATGTCAAACGGACTGTCGCCCACCATTATCGCCTCAGCCTTTTCTATTCCCAGCTTGTCAAGGCAGAGCAAAATCGGCTCCGGATTCGGCTTATGTATGTCCGTATCCTCGCACGAAACCATGTCCTCAAAATAGCCTGCAAGTCCGAACATATTGAGATACCTCGTTGCGGACTCCCTCGTTCTGGAAGTAACGATTGCCATTCTGTAGCCTGCCTGTTTCAAAGCCTCAAGCATCTCCGGAACACCTGCGAAAACCTTTACAAGCTCATCGGCATTCTGCTTCTGATACTCACGATAAATCGCCGCAGACTCCTCCGGCGGAACTCCCGGAAACTCTCTTTCCATAGTAATCAGCAGCGGCTCCCCGAAACAAGCCGTGATTTTTTCGAGGCTTTCCTCACGCCCCAAAAAATGTCTGTATGTATGCTGCCATGAAGCGATTATCACATCGTTGGTGTTCACAAGCGTACCGTCAAAATCAAATAATATTGTAGTCAGCATTTTATTTAAGCCCTTTCATAGTCAGTCCGACCCTTTTCTTGTCGTAGTCGATGGAAATAATCTTGACCTTTACCGTATCGCCTACGGAAACCACGTCCATAGGGTGCTTTATATACTTATCGCTTAACTGCGATATGTGTACCAAGCCGTCGTTTTTAACCCCTATATCCACGAAAGCCCCGAAGTCCACTACATTTCTGACGGTTCCGGTCATTTCCATATCTATCTTCAAATCCTCAAATTGCTTTACATCGTTTCTGAAAACCACAGGCGGTGCGTCCTCACGAGGGTCTCTTGCCGGCTTTTTCATTTCCTCGATGATGTCGGCAAGAGTCATTTCTCCGATACCGATGTCAGCCGCCATAGCCGCAATGCTCTGTGAAAGCGATTTTGCGGGATAAGCCTTCTTGATTTTCTTTTCCATGTCCTTGTCGCCGCCGTGTGTGATGGACTCAGCCTCAACTCCGAGCTTTGTCATCATTGCCTCGGCAGCCGCATATGACTCAGGGTGTACCGAGGTCGCATCGAGCGGATTGTCACCGTCGGAAATACGCATGAAGCCTGCACACTGGTTGAAAGCCTTCTCTCCCAGCTTCGGAACCTTCATAAGCTGCTTACGGTTTGTAAATTTACCGTTTTCCTCTCTGTATTTCACGATATTTTTCGCAATTCCCATGTTCACGCCGGCAATATATGAAAGCAACGACGGAGATGCCGTATTGAGATCCACGCCTACTCTGTTTACGCAGTCCTCAACCACATTTGTAAGAGCACCCTCCAAAAGCTTTTGGTTGATATCGTGCTGATACTGACCGACACCGATGCTCTTAGGGTCGATCTTTACAAGCTCTGCAAGCGGATCCTGAAGTCGTCTGCCCAAGGACATAGCTCCCCTTGTCGTAACATCAAGCTCCGGATATTCCTCCGTTGCCAGCTTGGAAGCAGAGTAAACGGAGGCTCCTGCCTCGTTTACGATCGTATATTGAATGTCGTAGCCGTTTTTCTTTATAAAGCCTGCCACAACCTCTTCGGTCTCTCGGGATGCCGTACCGTTTCCGACAACAATAATATCCGTGTTGAATTTCTCGACGATTTTTTTCAGGGTAGCCTCTGTTCCTGCCACATCGTTCTTAGGCTCGGTCGGATATACCGTCGTGTAGGCCTTGAGCTTGCCCGTTTCGTCCAAAACAGCCACCTTGCAGCCTGTTCTGTAGCCCGGGTCGATTGCGATGACCTTCTTGCCCTTTACCGGCGGTACCATCAGAAGATTTTCGGTGTTCTTCGCAAAAATCTTGACTGCCTCAGCCTCTGCTCTCTCGGTCAGAAGGTTACGCATTTCTCTCTCAATCGACGGTGCCATCAGCCGCTTGTACGCATCTGCAATCGTAGCCTGCATTAAGCCGTAAAATATCGACTTCTCGTTTTTAAGCACAGCCTTTCCGATTACCTCATGCATAACATCGCTGTCCACACTCAGCTTTACCTTTAGCTTTTTCTCCTTTTCGCCTCTGTTTATTGCCAAAACCCTGTGGTTAGGCAGCTTTGCCAGTGCCTCCGCATGGTCGTAGTACATCTCGTATACCGTCTTTTCCTCGGGGTCGACCGCCTCTGTGAGAACAGTCGCCGATTCAAAGGTTTTCTCACGAACAGCTTTGGTTATCTCCGCATCGTCCGCAATCATCTCGGCGATAATATCACAGGCTCCCGCCAATGCGTCCTCGGCAGTGTTAACTTCCTTTTCCTCGTTTATAAACGGCTGTGCGGCTTCCTCCGGAGTTCCGTCGGTCTTAAGCTGTGCAAACACAATCATCGCCAAAGGCTCCAAGCCCTTTTCCTTTGCTTTCGATGCACGAGTCGCTTTTTTCTGCTTATACGGTTTGTATAAGTCCTCTACTCTCTGAAGCACCTCTGCCTTTTCGATTTCAGCCTTCAGCTCGTCCGTAAGCTTTCCCTGCTCATCTATCAGGCGAAGCACCTCTTCCTTTCTTTCCTCAAGATTTCTGAGGTATTTGAGCCTTTCGTCCATATCACGCAGAACCACATCGCTGAGTCCGCCCGTTACTTCCTTTCTGTATCGTGCGATGAAAGGAATCGTGTTTCCTTCGTCAATGAGCTCCACCGTATGCTCCACCTGTGCCGTTTTTACCTTAAATTCCGCTGCTAATTTTGCGATTATATCCATTCTGTTACTTCCTTTTCGTTACTGCAATTATTTACCGTCGTTACCCTGCTTGAGCTTGGCATTGATGAAAGCATCTAAATCGCCGTCCATCACTGCCGATACATTTGCGGTTTCCTCCCCGGTTCTGTGATCCTTTACCATAGTGTAAGGCTGGAAAACATAGGAACGAATCTGCGAGCCCCAGGTGTTCATCGAATAGTCACCCTTAAGCTCCTTCAGATTTTCCTTATGCTCCTGCTCGGCAAGCTCTGTCAGACGTGCCGCCAAAATCTTCATCGCCATTTCCTTGTTCTGATGCTGGCTTCGTTCGTTTTGGCAGGTTACCACTATATTTGTCGGCAGGTGCGTGATTCTGATTGCCGAATCCGTCTTGTTTACGTGCTGACCGCCGGCACCGCTGCTTCGGTAGGTGTCTATACGCAAATCCTCCGGATCTATCTGCACCGTTATCTCGTCATCTATTTCAGGCGTGACTTCAAGCATTGCGAACGAGGTCTGGCGTTTGCCCGCTGCATTGAACGGTGAGATTCTGACAAGCCTGTGTACACCCTTTTCGTTTTTCAGATAGCC
>CAZLTX010000151.1:0-3335 GCA_964562555.1 uncultured Oscillospiraceae bacterium | reverse complement strand
ACAAGCTCATATAAGCATAGCCAAGGTGCCTGCCACGATAAGCGTCAGCCCCACCGCAGCTTTTTTTGACAGCCGCTCGTGAAATACCACATAGGAAAACGCAATGGTCACAAGTATGCTGAGCTTGTCGATAGGCACGACAACGCTTGCAAGTCCGTCCTGAAGTGCTTTATAATAGCACAGCCAGCTCCCGCCTGTCGCAAGTCCCGAAAGGCAGATAAAGCCAAGCTCCTTTTTAGGTATCCTTCGCAGCTTTGAACCTTTGCCGCTTACAAACACCATTGCCCATGCCATAACGAGCACCACCGCTGTACGAATCGCAGTGCCGAGATTTGATTCCACGCCCTCAATGCCGACTTTGCCGAGAATTGATGTCAGTGCGGCGAACACGGCAGAGCCGCCGGCATACCATAGCCAGCTCATTCCCTGATGTGTCCCCTCCTGTACGCTCTTCTTTTCGATCATCAGATAAGTGCCTACGCCTATCAGCACAACACCGATGAGCTTTGACAGACTTATCGCCTCGTGCAGAAAAACAAACGCAAGCAAGATAGTCAAAACCGTACTCGACTTGTCTATCGGAACCACCTTGTTAATATCTCCGAGCTGCAAAGCCTTGAAATAGCACAGCCAGCTGCCGCCCGTCGCCAGCCCCGAAAGCACGAGAAACAGCAGTGTTCTGCTGTCTATATCGCCTATTTGTCCCTGCGAACCGACTATGAAAACCATCACCCACGAAAAAATCAAAACGACAACAGTACGTACTGCCGTTGCTACGGTGGAGTCCGTTTCTCTGATTCCGCATTTAGCGAGAATCGAAGT
The DNA here is from genome assembly GCA_964562555.1 of uncultured Oscillospiraceae bacterium. Classification (GTDB taxonomy): domain Bacteria; phylum Bacillota; class Clostridia; order Peptostreptococcales; family Anaerovoracaceae; genus CAG-238. Next base: position 2,513 of record CAZLTX010000151.1, on the reverse strand, counting down.
CACCCCCGCAAAGAAAGCCGAAGCGAACGCAAACACTATCCACATAAATTTCACCCCCGTATGCATATACAAATCGCAGCCGCCTTTATATCGCCTCACGCCTCATACAAAAGCGACTCGTTTTCTTTCTTCTTTCTCCTTTTAGTATATCCCTGATATGTAAAATCCACAAGTGCGGCATTATAAAATCCATCTAATATTTTTCTTGACAAATTTCCGAAAAAAGCTGTAAAATATCTGTGTTAAATAAGTTGTGTTGCGAAAGCGTAAGTCCAAACGGATTTACGCTTTTTCTTTTTGCAAAAAATACAGAGCCTCCATGCAAGGCTCTTAAACTAAAAAAACAGAAAAGAGGTATTGAAATGAGTACAAAACACAGACGAAAGAATCTTACGGTTTCGATTCTTTCCTTATCCCTACTGACCGTTATGGCAGGTGCCGCAGTCGCACCGGCACTCGGCATCATCAAAGCACACTTCGCCGATGTCAACCAGCTCCTCGTACAAATGATTATCAGCATTCCCGCACTTTTCATCGTGCTCACGAATCTGATTTTCCCAAAACTGACGGCGAAATACAAATCCCGTTCGCTCCTGCTTTTCGGGCTTTTGCTCTACACCGTCGGCGGTGCGGTTGCCGGACTTTTTGACAATATTTATTTGGTTCTGCTTTTCCGTGCACTGGTCGGCATAGGTGTCGGCATCATCATGCCTATGTCCACGGGTCTGCTGTCCTTCTACTATACACGTGACAAGCAGGATAAGCTCATGGGATATTCTTCGGCTATGAATCAGCTGGGCGGTGCGATTGCAACTCTGCTCTCCGGTATTCTCGCCGGTATAAGCTGGCGGCTGAGCTTCCTCGTATATCTGATGGGACTTATCAGCATCGTGCTCTGTGCTCTGTTCCTGCCGAACGAACGCATAGGTGAACGCAGCAGCGAGGAAAAGCCGCTCGCTTACGACAGCAAGCTCCCCGACGAAAAGCTCTCCGAAAGCAAATCCCCTTTCGTGCAGTACTTTCCTTTTATCCTTGCAATGTTCCTGCTGATGGTCACCTTCTTCATCTTCCCGTGTGAATTCGCATTGGAAACCGTAAAGGAGGGCATTATTCCGCAGCAGTATATTTCCGTCATCATGGCAGGCATGGATATCGTCGCATTTTTAGGCGGACTTAGCTTTGTTCTCGTCAAAAAAGCAGCCGGTCGCAGCACACGCATTGTCGCACCGCTGTTGTTCGCTGTCGGATATGCCTTCCTCGCCTTTATAGGCGGTTGGGTCGGTGCGGTCTGCGGTTCCGTTTTCGTAGGCTTTGCAAATGGGCTCGGTATTCCCTTCCTGATTTCAACCGCATCGAAAAAGGCAGGAAAATCTGCGGCAGCTACGGTTATGCCGCTGCTCTCGGCAGCCCTGTATTTGGCACAGTTCCTGACACCGATGATTTTGTCCGCATTCACGGCACTGCTCAGAGGCATTGAAACCGCACACCTGCCTTACTGCATTGCATTCAGCTTTGCACTTCTGTTTACGATATGGTCGTTTACAGCAATAAAAGAAGACCAAGCCGACCGCCATGTTGTGCGGCAGGAGGAATAAGCACTTACATATACCCACAATCATATTTTTATGAAAACACGGCTAATCTAAATTGTCATTTTAGTTTAGCCGTTTTTTCGTTCAGATCGCACAAAATATAGCTTGTAATTCCATGCAAGTCGTGATATAATCGACATATGTCGAAAACATTGCGGATGTTTTATGCAATACAAATGAGTTTCGCAAAAAGCAAGTACAGGAGGTAAGAATGCCAAGACCTAAACGAAAGAGAATTGTCTGCTGCGAGCCTGACTATGTCTGTTTCAGACCTGAGGGCATACTGCCGGCAGAGGATGTTGTCCTCTCGGTCGATGAGTTTGAGGTTATCAGACTTGTGGATCACGAGAAAAAAACGCACGAGGAAACGGCTCGTCAAATGGGCGTGTCACGCACGACTGTCACCGAAATTTACGAGTCGGCACGTTACAAGCTTGCTGACAGCTTAGTAAGCGGCAAATGTCTGTACATCGCAGGCGGTCATTACCAGCTTTGCGGAGGCGAAACGAAGTGCTGCAAGCGTAATATCTGCGTTAATCAAAAAAAGGAAGATGCGATTTTCGCACAGAAAGGAAATAACACGATGAGAATAGCGGTTACTTATGAAAACGGAAATATTTTTCAACATTTCGGTCACACCGAAAGCTTTAAGCTTTATGATGTAGTTGGTGGAGAAATCAAGGAAAGCAAGGTTGTCGGAACAGACGGCAACGGACACGGTGCATTGGCAGGCTTTCTGCGTGCAAACGGCGTAGACGCTCTGATTTGCGGCGGCATCGGCGGCGGTGCACAGGCTGCTTTGGCAGAGGCAGGTATCCGTCTTTACGGCGGTGTCAGCGGCAGTGCCGATGAAGCGGTCCAAGCTCTTATTGCAGGAACACTCGGCTACAACCCGAATGTACAGTGCAGCCACCACGGTCA
>CAZLTX010000150.1:0-3365 GCA_964562555.1 uncultured Oscillospiraceae bacterium | reverse complement strand
TGGCTAAGTATGCGATACCTCGTGAAATCAAATTCCGTAAAGACCTGCCAAAGACCTTGGTAGGCAAGGTTGCATACAGAGTGCTCGAGGAAGAAGAGCTTAAGAAAGGGGAAAATACAGAGAAATGATTTTTGGGGGCAAAAGAGGTAAAAGAGGAGAGAACAAAACGGAGCGAGCAGTGTCGGGAACGGCTGCGGCTGCGAATGTGAGAGCCGGAGCGGTGAAAGCTGCTGTGCCTAAGCTGATATTGGCGGCGGTGCTGGCATTTACGATGAGCTTTACCACCTCGATGGCATTTGCGGCGACGAGCGTTTCTCCCTTTACGGGGACATCGTACACGCACAGCTCAAAGCTTGATGACAGAATAATTTTGAACGGCATAGATGTATCCGCATACCAGGAGAACATAGACTGGCAGGCGGCAAAGCGTGCAGGCGTTGATTTTGCTATAATCCGTGCAGGCTACAGAGGCTACGGTGCGGCGGGCAACATGAAAGAGGACAGCTGCTTTGTAAAGCACATAGAGGCGGCAAAAAAGGCGGGAATCATGGTCGGCGTATATTTCTTCTCACAGGCACTCAATACCCTTGAGGCGAGAGCCGAGGCTATGTACACCTTGGAGATTTTGGGCAGCTATGAGCTTGATTTGCCGATTTTCATGGACTATGAGTTTTCACCGGCATCGTCGGGAAGATTTACGAGCGGCACCATAACAAAATACGAGGCGACCGAAAATGTCAAGGCGTTTTGCGAATATATAAAGGCAAACGGGCATGAGGCAGGGCTTTATGCGAATCTGAACTTTCTGAACAAAACCGTTGACGGTGCGGCTTTGGGCGAAATCTATCCGATTTGGACAGCACAGTATTACAATACCTGTAATTACGATTATACCTACGATTACTGGCAGTACAGCTCGAGCGGTGCGATTAACGGAATACCGGGAAGAACAGATGTGAATTTCCTCTACCTTGCTCGTGAGGCTGTGAAAAGCTCGGATTACTCGCTGACGGACGCATCGGTGCAGCTTAACGGCAGCTCATATTACAGCTACAGTGCGGGCTCGGTTTACGAGCCGAGCGTGAGTGTGTACCATAACGGCAGATATCTGATACCGGGTGTGGACTACGAGCTTCACTATATCGGAAATGCCTCGGCGGGCACGGCTCATGCGATGGTTTCGGGCAAGGGAGCTTATACGGACTACAAGCTCGTTTCGTTTGAAATTTCACCGAGCAGGGATTTGTCCGGCATCACGATTCAAAAGCCTAAGGACAGAACCTACACAGGAAGTGTTACCAAGCCGTCGTCGATAACGGTTACTGACACACGCAGCGGACAGAAGCTCATAGAAAATCTTGACTATACATACCGTGTGGAAAATGCGGTGAATGTAGGCGAGGCGGATTTGTATGTCGATTTTATCGGTAATTACAGAGGAACCAAATCGGTAAAGTATAATATCGTGAAGGCACCCGAGCCTGAAACACCTACGGTGCCGACTGTGCCGACAGTGCCGACAGACCCAACGGAGCCTACAGAGCCGACCGAACCGACAGTGCCGACTGTGCCGGACGGCAGTGAGGATACGGATACGGCAGCAAAAAACGAGCGAATCAAGGCAGGCGTGCAGAACACAAGAGTCGTTTTGTTGACTGCGGAAGAGGTTTCGAGCAAGCGTATTAAGCTTAGCTGGAAAAAATCGAATTCGGGCTACGGGGTGGATAATTACGAAATTTGGAGAGCAACGGGCGATTCTTCGGAATACACACAGCTTTTCAACACGACGAATAAGTATTATGTAAATACAAAGGGACTTGAACCCGAAACGAGCTATTCCTATCAAGTAAGAGGAGTGCGGACGGTGGACGGAGAGCTTGTTTACACGCCGTTCACAACTATAAATGTGACTACGGCGGCGGATGAGAACGCGACGGACGAGAGGGACGACGAGGCTGATAACAAAGACGATGAAGAGGCGGCAGCGGCTGAGGCTGCGAAAAATGCCAAAATCAAGGCAGGAGTAGAAAAGACCAAGGTAGTGTCGCTGAAGGCTCCAGAGGTCGGCAGCAGCCGTGTCAAGCTCAGCTGGAAAAAGTCAAATTCCGGCTATAAGGTAGATACATATCAAATTTGGCGTTCGACGAAAAAATCATCGGGATATAAAAAGATTTTCACAAGCTCCAATGCGACTAACAAGTATTATATCAATACCAAGGGCTTAAAGCCGAACACCACCTACTGGTACAAGGTGCGTGGAGTACGCACGGTCGGCGGCGAGCTTGTCTACACGCCGTTTACCAAGATAGAGGTAAAGACAAAGAAATAAGAAAAAATAAGGTCAAGACCCATGCAGACTGCGGTAATAAGACAGGAAACTCTCTGAACCGCAGAATTGCACGGGTCTTTTTTTATCTGATTTTGCAAAAAAAATCGTGGGTTTCGGTCGAAACTGTTGTATTATGTTATAAAAGGGGAAGAAAGGAGGTCGGCTTATGCGGGAAGAAGCAAAACCCGAAATATCAGAGCTTATACAGAAAAATCGCAGCCTGCTGTACTATGTAATAAGGCCGATCGTCGGAAACGAGAATTTGGTCGATGACTGCTACGGCGAGGTCAGCGAAATAATCGTAAAAAAATATGATACATACGATGCGGATAAGGGCAGCCTTGCGGCAATTTTCGTGGCAGGACTTCTCATCTGCAATGTTGCGTTTCATTATACGCCTCTTGAGTGGCAGGAAAGCGAGCCTGCGGACAGCCGTATCGTGGCTTTGCGGAGTACGCTCGAGGCAAAGGGCTTTAGGAAGGATTTGCTTTCGCAGATAGCAGATGAGGATCTTGAGGATTTGTCGGACATGGAAATTTCGGAGGTCGTAATAAATGAAGACAGCTATAACGGCGAAACTCCGGACGAGGCAGTGAACTTTATCGCTTTCAATGCGGATTTGTTCGGAAATGCATGGGGAATACAGCTGCCTTACAGAGAACTTCCTCCGATTAACAGAGAGGGCGGACTGAGCTTCGGCAAACCTAAGGGTCACATTTTGGGGATCCATTACACATATGATTTGAGCGAATAGAAAAAAATACGCAGAGTGCAAGACCGTGGGAGGGAATGCATTCTGCGTTTTCGTTTTTTGCAGTTTAGCCGATGAATTTTTCGAGACGGCTGCGTGTGCGGGCTTCACCTAAAATCTGCTGGATTTCCCAAACATCAGGTGACTGCTGACGGCCCATGAGTGCGACACGGATAACGGTGCTGACATGACCGACGTGACCCTTGTACATATCCGGATTTTTCTTGAAATCCTTAGGCTTTACGGCATAGCCGAGCTCGTCGGTAATCTGACGGATTTTGCCGA
>CAZLTX010000149.1:0-3368 GCA_964562555.1 uncultured Oscillospiraceae bacterium | reverse complement strand
ATGCTGAACATTTTTTATGGTCGGGAGAGTATCGACAAGGAAAAATTCATATATGACAATATAGGGGGTCGGGCACTGCTGATTGTGCCCGACCAGTTTACTTTGGAGGCTGAGCGTGGGCTTTTCGCACATCTTGGCACGGAGGCTCTGATCGATATCGAGGTGCTGTCAATGTCAAGGCTCGGCTACAGGCTGCTTGAGGAGCTGGGCGGAAGCAAGAGAACCTTTATCGACAAATACGGCAGGCACATGATTTTGTCGTACGTAGCGAAACGTGAGAGGGAAAGGCTTCAGGTTTTCAAGGGAATGGAGGGCAGAGGCTCTTTCATCGAGCTTGTGAACAATTTCATTTCGGAGATGAAACAGTTTAACTGCGGTGCCGATGAGCTTAAGGAGATGGCGGAAAATGTTCCTGAGGGTTCGTATACGCAGAGAAAATTAGGCGACCTGCATTTGCTTTACAGCGAGTATGAAAAGGCAATTGAGGGAAGATATACGGATTCGGAGGACTATATCGACCTCTTTCTCGGCAAAATCAGCAGTTCGAAGCTGATTGCGGGCAACAAAATATGGATTTACGGCTTTGACAGCTTCGCACCGAAGGCATTGTCGGTTATAGGCGAGCTAATGCTTGCGGCTGATGAGGTGAATTTGGTGCTGACCTACGATGATGACAAAAGCGTGCGTGACGCCGAGCTGTTTGCTTTGTCTGAGATGGTCATGTACAATTTCGAAAAGCTGGCTGAAAGGCTGGGCGTTGAGGTAAATAAGCAGCGTGTGCCGCAGAGCTATGCCGCCGGGAATAAAGCGGCAGAAATCTGTTTTTTGGAGAGGGAGCTTTATTCCCTCCCTGCACGAGTGTTCGGGAGTGCAGGGCCGCTGCCTGCGGCAGCGGGCGGCGGCAGTGACCACACTGCCTTGACTGAGCTTCCTGCCGTAACCCTGCTTGCTGCGGCAAATCTGTATAACGAGGCCGAAAGTGCGGCTTGCTATGTCAGAAAGCTGGTGCGTGATTTCGGCTACAGGTTCAGTGACATCAAGCTGATATGCAACGATCAGGATGTCAGAGGACCTATCTTGAAACGCGTATTCAGAGAATACGGCATTGAGCTGATTTCCGATGCGAAAAAGGATATAATGCAAAGCTCCGTTGTGAGGTACATTACCGCACTGATGGATATTGTTGTTGAAAGATACAGAACGGATACGGTTATAAGTATGCTTAAATCGGGCTTTGGCGATTTGTCGGATTGCGAAATTACAGAGCTTGAAAATTATGCGATAAAGTATAAAATTCGGGGCAGTATGTGGAAAAAAGCTTTTTCACGCGGCACAAGCGAATACGGAGAAGAGGGACTTGAAAAGCTGAACGATATTCGTGAAAGAGGACTCGCACTTATGGCAGAGGCAGAGGCAATTTTTGATGCGGAAAGCTGCGGTGAGTTTATACAAAGGCTCTATGGATTTTTGTACGAAAAGGCACGACTTCCCGAAAAAATCACCTTGCTGATACAGGAACAGCAGGAGTGCGGTCGTACGGATCTCGCAGAGGAAACCGCACAAATATGGGGCAAGGTCATCGGAATTTTGGATCAGATGGCAGAAATCATGGGAGAAGAAAAATTCCGTGCGGCGGAATTTCGTGATTTATTTGAAACGGGACTCTCACAGGTTGAAATCGGAGTTTTGCCTCCGACCAAGGACGGGCTTATGATGGGAACGATGCAGAGAACCCGCAGCGGTGAAATGAAAGCCCTGCTTGTGGTAGGTGCGAATGAGGGAGTTCTTCCGAACGAAAAGCCTGCATCGGGTCTGTTCGGCAGCGATGAAAAGGCTTTGTTCAAGGAAAAAGGGATTGAGCTGTGCAAGCTTGACAATGTTCGTTTCTTAGAGGAGCGAATGGGTATATACAGAAACCTGTCAAAGCCGACCGAGAAGCTTTGGATAAGCTACAGCATGTCTGACGGTGACGGCAGTCCTCTCAAGCCGTCCGGCGTTTTCACAAAGCTGACTGAGATTTTTGCGAAAACGCCGATTGCCCGCGACCTTCTGAACAGCGAGGACGACAGCGAGCTGGTAGGTGCGGGCACTGCAGGGCTGCGACACCTTACGGAGGCCCTGCAGACGGCTTGCGAGGGACAGCCTTTGCGTGCACACTGGGCCGAAGCCTTGTCTTGGTACAAGCGAAACGACCCTGAGGCACTGGAACCGATACGACAAGGCATCGGCTTTACCAACCGGCAGGAGCAGCTCGGCAGACAGGCAGCTGAGGCACTCTACACCGCAGCCCCACCCTCCGCCCTTTCACTCAGTCCTTCCGGACTTGAGCGTTTCGCAAGATGTCCGTTCTCCCACTTCATTCTCTACGGACTGAAGCCGGAGGAACGCCGAATTTTCGAAGTTGCACCGCGAGAAATCGGTGACATATATCACGAATGTCTGATGCGTTTGACACAACACTTGACACGTGAGGGAATTGCGGTCACAGATCCCGCATCGCCGTGGATGACGGTGACAAGAGAAGAATGCAGAGCACTCGTAGATGAAGTCATCGCAGGACAGGCAGCAAACTACCGTGAAGGCGTTTTCGAGGCGGGAAACGAAGAAAAATACCGCATGAAACGAATAAGCGATATATGCGAAAAGGTTTGCATGGCGGTGATTGAGCAGGTCAGAGCAGGTGAGATCGAAAGCTGTGCCTTTGAGGTTCCGTTCGGCAGAGGCAGACGGATTTCACCGATTACCGTGCCGCTCGACGAGGACAGAAAGGTTTACATAGAGGGTAAAATCGACAGAGTAGACTATCTGCCTGCAGACAGAGTTAAAATAATCGACTACAAAACCGGCAACGAAAATTTCAGCATCGAGGAAGCCGAGGCGGGCTACAGACTGCAGCTCATGCTCTATCTGGAAGCAGCCTTGGAGAAGGAAAGAAAGCCTGCCGGAGTGTTCTACTTCAAGATAAACGAGCCGCTGATCGACTTGTCGGGAAAAGCCGGAGAGCCCGATGATATTCAGGACAAAATACGCAAAAATTTCAAGCTGAACGGCGTAATTACGGACGATCCGAGTGTGATACGCAGCGTGGCAGGTGATTTCGAGGGTATTTCAGATGTGGTACCGATTCGAATAAACAAAGAGGGCGAGATTTCGGGTACAGGCAGCGACAACCTGCTCACAGACGATGAGTTTGAAATGCTGCGTGAAAAGGTCGGCGAAAAGGTCAGCGACCTGTGCCGTAAGCTCGCAGACGGCAGCATCGACATACACCCGATGAAAACCAAAGATACCTCCGCCTGTGCATACTGCAAGTACAAAGGCATCTGCCGCTTCGACACGATTTTCGACGGCTGCCGCTACAACATAAT
>CAZLTX010000148.1:0-3375 GCA_964562555.1 uncultured Oscillospiraceae bacterium | reverse complement strand
GATTTTTCTCTGCCTATATCAAAATGAAGAATCGTTCTCGGGAAAACCGAGAGTCCCCTAAGCGGGACACATGGCATTGTAATTCTTTCTGTCATAACTATCCTCCATAGAAAACAGGCGACCTGAGCCGCCTGATTCCGTTTCGTATTTTAAGAGGCCGTCGCCTCTCCGTTTTTACCCAAAATCAGTGTAGGCTGTTTGCCCTCCGTGATAGTTTCTTTGCTTATCACGCATTTTTCCACATCATCTCGGGACGGGATCTCGTACATGATGTCCGTCATGACCCCTTCAAGAATACTGCGAAGTCCTCTTGCTCCGGTCTTTCTCTCCAAAGCCTTCTTCGCTACGGCACTGATTGCTTCAGGCTCAACTTCAAGCTCCACGCCGTCAATCTTAAATAATTTTTTGTATTGTTTCAAAAGTGCATTCTTCGGCTCGGTTATTATTCTTATCAGTGCTTCCTCGGAAAGCTCGTCAAGCGTCACCATAACCGGAAGTCTGCCGATAAACTCAGGTATCAGACCGAATTTCAAAAGATCCTCAGGTCTTACCTGTGAAAGTATTTTCGATTCCTCAGGCTTATTAAGCTGAATTTCGGAATTAAATCCTATCACCTTATCGCCCATTCTTCTCTGAATTATCTTTTCAAGTCCGTCGAAAGCACCGCCGCATATGAACAGCACATTGGTAGTGTCAAACTGTAAGAATTCCTGATGCGGGTGCTTACGACCTCCCTGCGGCGGCACATTCGCAACCGTACCCTCCAAAATCTTCAGGAGTGCCTGCTGTACACCCTCACCGCTGACATCTCTGGTAATGGACGGGTTATCGGAACGCCTTGAAATCTTATCGATTTCATCGACATAGATAATGCCCTTCTGTGCCTTTTCCATATCCCAGTCAGCCGCCTGGAGCAGCTTAAGCAGGATATTTTCGACATCCTCGCCCACATATCCCGCCTCTGTAAGTGCGGTTGCGTCGGCAATCGCAAACGGTACATCTAAAATCTTTGCGAGAGTCTGCGCAAGGAGTGTTTTGCCGGAGCCGGTCGGCCCTATCATTATGATATTGCTCTTTTGCAGCTCTACTCCGTCATCATCGACCTTGGTGTTAGTAATTCTTTTGTAATGATTGTATACCGCAACCGCAAGTGCTTTTTTCGCCTCGTCCTGCTCGATTACGTATTCGGACAGGATTTCGGTGATTTCCTTCGGCTTAGGGAGCTTACGCCCCTTCTGCTCTGCCTGCTTGGATGTCGGCATATCATTGTTCTGTTTTATAATGTCCAAACAGATATCGACGCAGCTGTCACAGATATATACGCCCGGACCGGCAACCAAACGGTTTACCATGCTTTGCGGTTTTCCGCAAAACGAGCATTTCAGCTGCTTATCATCGTCATATTTTCCCATTCTTTCCCCCTAACATACGAATTTTCCGGAAACTATCTCGAAACTATTACTTGGTCTACAAGACCGTAGCTGCAAGCCTCGTCAGCTCCCATGAAATTATCTCTGTCGGTATCATGCTCGATTTTTTCGAGCGGCTGACCCGTATTTTGTGCCAAAATTTTGTTGAGCTTTTCACGAGTCTTTAAAATCCACTCCGCATGAATCTTAATATCCTCTGCCTGACCGTTCACTCCGCCCAGCGGCTGGTGAATCATAATTTCCGCATTCGGGAGTGCAAAGCGTTTTCCCTTTGTTCCCGATGAAAGCAAGAAGGCTCCCATGCTTGCCGCCATGCCTATGCAGATGGTGGAAACATCAGGCTTGATATACTGCATCGTATCGTAAATAGCCATTCCGGCGGTTACGGAACCGCCGGGGCTATTGATGTAAATACAGATATCCTTTTCAGGATCCTCAGCCTCCAAAAACAGTAACTGTGCGACTACAAGACTTGCTATATGCTCGTCTATCTGCTCACCTATGAAAATAATTCTGTCCTTAAGAAGTCTTGAATAAATATCATAGGAACGCTCCCCTCTGCTTGTCTGTTCAATTACATATGGTACTAACGCCATTTTCATACCCCTTTCCGATGTAAAGTATTTTTATTTGATTTCTGCATTGTCATAGATAAAGTCGATTGCCTTTTTAACCTGCAGATCTTTCTGCAAATATGTGAGGTTTTCAACGCCGATCATCTCTTTCATCTTGTCAGCAGTCATCTGATACTGTGCAGCCATAGTGTTGAGCTCTTCGTCCATTTCCTCTGCGGAAACAGTGAACTTTTCAGCCTCAACGATACCCATGAGAATGATTCTTGTCTTTACGGACTTTTCTGCATCACCTCTTACTTCGTTTCTGAAATCAGCCATTTCCTTGCCTGTGAACTGCAGGTACTGCTCAACTGTCAGACCCTGATATCTGAGCTGCTGATTGAGCTCTGCGATCATGCGGTCGATTTCGTCTTCCACCATGCTTGCCGGAACCTCAACCTCGTTAGCCTCTACAACCTTTGCGATTGCAGCGTCCTTCATCTGATTTTCTGCGGACATCTTAGCATATGATTCTAGTCTTTCCCTGTTTGCCTTGTTTAATTCCTCCAATGTATCGTATTCGCTTACATCTTTAGCGAATTCATCATCAAGCTCAGGAAGCTGTTCTTCCTTGATTTCGTGAACGAGGCAGTGGAATACCGCATCCTTGCCTGCCAAATCCTCTGCGTGATATTCTTCAGGGAAAGTAACCTTAACATCTCTCTTTTCGCCCGGAGTAGCACCTACAAGCTGTTCCTCAAAGCCCGGAATGAACATGCCGGAGCCTAAAACGAGTGTCTGCTTTTCTGCTGTGCCGCCCTCGAACTGCTCGTCGCCTACGAAGCCCGAATAATCGAACAATACAGTGTCGCCCTCCTGTGCAGGTCTTTCAACGAGAACCATTCTTGCATTTCTCTTCTGAACTGCCTTAAGCTCGTTTTCTACATCTTCATCTTTTACTTCCTGCACAACCTTTTCGATTTCAACACCCTTGTAGTCCTTAACTTCTACGATAGGGAAGCAGTCAACAGTGATGGTAACGGTGAAGCCCTCGCCCTTTGCGATCTTGCTGAATTCAGCAGCAGGGCTGTCGATAACTTCAAGGTCTAAGTCAGCCAAAGCTGTTCCGTATGACTGTCTGAACAGTGCATCGATAGCGTCCTCAAAGAAAACTCCTTCACCGTAGTGCTTTTCGATAATGCTTCTCGGAGCCTTGCCCTTACGGAAGCCCGGAATTTCAAATTGGTTCTTTGCTTCCCGGTAAACCTTAATCTGAGCCTGTTCGAATTCCTCCGCGGAAAACTCCATCGTAAACTTAACTGCGTTCTTATCTCTTGAAATAAATGTTGCTTTCATTAAAATATATCCTCCTAAATGTAATCAAAACCTTT
>CAZLTX010000147.1:0-3411 GCA_964562555.1 uncultured Oscillospiraceae bacterium | reverse complement strand
CACCTAAGATCGAAAAGATCGAAGTGACCAGAAGAGGTAAGGTTAGAAGAGCTAAGCTCAACTACATGCGTGAAAGAACAGGTAAGGCTGCAAAAATTAAAACTAGGGACTAGTTTGCGTCGGGGAATCATGATGATTCCCCTTTTTTTAACTAAAGTACTGAAAGATGTACAAGCTATGATGAAAGGAGGCGGCAGAATGATAGAAAATATAAACTGGTATCCCGGACATATGAAAAAAACAAGGGAGCTTATAGCCGAGAACCTCAAGCAGGTTGACCTTGTGATTGAAGTTATAGATGCCAGAATTCCGAGTTCGAGCAGAAATCCGATTATCGACGAGCTGGTAAAAACCAAGAAACGAATTATAATTCTTAATAAGAGCGATTTGTCCGACGAAAATGCGAATAATATTTGGTCAGAGCATTTCAGAGAGCAGGGCAGCATGGTGCTTTCGATGAACTGCATGACGGGCGGCGGTGTGAACAGACTGTACAAGCTTTTGAGCAAGCTGCAGGACGAAAAAAACGAAGGTCAGATTCGAAAAAAACCGCTCCGCATGATGATAGTGGGCGTGCCGAATGTCGGAAAGTCCTCGCTCATTAACCGAATGACGGGCAAAAAGAGCACCAAGACAGGTGACCGCCCCGGAGTAACGAAGGGTAAGCAGTGGCTGACACTCGAAAACGGTATGCAGCTTTTGGACACGCCGGGAATTTTGTGGCCGAAATTCGAAGATCCGGAGGTAGGCCTTAATTTGGCTTTCTGCGGCTCTATCAAAGACGAAATCTTAGATGTGCCGACCCTCGCACTTGAGCTGATTAAGGTGCTGGCAAAGGACTATCCGGAGCTGCTGGCGGAAAGATACAAGCTTGATGAAATAGACGAGGAAGCACTTACGAATATGGAAAATATCGCAAAGAAAAGAGGTTTCATACTTCCGGGAAAGCGTATAGACTACGAGAGATGCGGACGCACGGTGCTCGACGAATTCAGAGGCGGCAAGATAGGAAACATCACACTTGAAAAGCCAAAGGCTTAGTTCACAGTGCCTTAACAAGAACAGAGGGTAGCATAATGACTAAACAGGAACGGCAGGAAATGCTTAAAGAAAAGCTGCAAACAATGCAGGTATACGAAAGAAAGCTCAGAGCAGGCGGCATACGCTATATAGCGGGTGTCGATGAGGTGGGCAGAGGTCCGCTTGCAGGTCCTGTGGTAACGGCATGCGTGGTTTTGCCGGAGGACTTCGATGTGCTCGGTGTTGACGATTCGAAAAAGCTTTCCGAGAAAAAAAGAGAAGAGCTTTATGATAAAATTTTATCAAAAGCTGTTGCCTGCGGTATAGGAATGTGCGATAATCATGTAATAGACGAAATTAACATACTTGAGGCAACTAAAAAGGCAATGACGGAAGCTGTAATGAATGCAGATGCGATGCTGAGAGAAAAATGCGGCTCGGGCATAGAACATATACTGATAGATGCACTGACGCTGCGAGGCGTTGAAATCCCTCAGACAGGTCTGATAAAGGGAGATGCGAACAGCCTTTCCATAGCGGCGGCATCGATAATCGCAAAGGTGACCCGTGACCGTATGATGACGGAATATGCGAAGGAATACCCGTATTACGCTTTTGAGAGCAATAAGGGCTACGGGACGAAAGCACACTACCAAGGAATAGCAGAGCACGGAATTACGGATATACACAGAAAATCTTTTCTGAAAAATATATTATAAGCTAATGCAGGCAAGCCGCAAAGCTTGCGGAAAATGCCGAAAATTTAATCATCGAAAAATAGGAGGAGAGAAAAATGGAATTTAAGAGCGACATTCAAATCGCACAAGAATCTGAAATGATGAACATCAGTCAGATTGCTTCGGCAGCAGGCATCGACGAGAAGTACATCGAACAGTACGGAAAGTACAAAGCTAAAATTGACTACAACCTTTTGAAGGATATGGCGGACAGACCTGACGGCAAGCTCGTTCTTGTTACGGCAATTTCTCCGACTCCGGCAGGTGAGGGCAAGACTACTACGACGGTAGGACTTGCGGACGCACTTCACAGCCTCGGCAAAAATGTATTCGCAGCACTCAGAGAACCGTCACTCGGACCTGTTTTCGGTGTTAAAGGCGGTGCAGCAGGCGGCGGATATGCACAGGTAGTGCCTATGGAGGATATCAATCTTCACTTTACCGGCGATATGCACGCAATCGGAATAGCAAATAACCTTATCGCAGCATGTCTTGATAATCACATTCAGCAGGGCAATCAGCTCGGAATCGATGTTAAAAAGATTACATGGAAACGTGTAGTTGATATGAACGACAGACAGCTCCGCAGCATCGTTGACGGTTTAGGCGGCAGAATGCAGGGTGTTCCTCGTGAGGACGGTTTCGAAATTACGGTTGCAAGCGAAATCATGGCTATTCTGTGCCTTTCCAAGGATATCACAGACCTTAAAGCAAAGGCGGCACAGATCATCGTAGGCTATACCTATGACGACAAGCCTGTAACGGTAGCAGATCTCAAGATTCAAGGTGCGGTTGCCGCAGTGCTTAAGGACGCACTGAAGCCGAATCTTGTTCAGACACTTGAGCACACGCCGGCATTCATTCACGGCGGCCCGTTTGCAAACATCGCACACGGCTGCAACTCCATCATGGCTACCAGAATGGCATTAAAGCTTGCAGATATCGTTATTACAGAGGCAGGCTTCGCAGCGGACCTCGGTGCGGAAAAATTTGTGGACATCAAGTGCAGAAAAGCAGGGCTTCGTCCGAATGCGGCAGTTGTGGTTGCTACTGTCAGAGCACTTAAATATCACGGCGGAGTGGCAAAAGCTGATTTGAACAACGAAAACCTCGAGGCACTGGCAAAGGGACTTCCGAACCTTTTACAGCATGTTGAAAATGTAACTCAGAACTACGGACTTCCATGCGTTGTTGCAATCAACCGTTTCCCGACCGATACGGAGGCAGAGCTTGAGCTTGTAAGAGAAAAATGTAAGGAGCTGGGCGTTAATGTCGCACTTTCCGAGGTATGGGGCAAAGGCGGTGCAGGCGGCACAGAGCTTGCGGAAGAGGTTCTCAGACTCGTTGAAGGAGAAAACAATTTCCACTTCGTATATGAAGATGATATGAGCATAGAGGAAAAGGTTAAAGCCGTTGCAAGCAAGATTTACCGTGCAGACGGTGTTGTATTCACTCCTGCGGCAAAGAAACAGCTTGCAACCATAGAAAGCCTCGGCTTTGGCAGCCTGCCTGTATGCATGGCAAAGACACAGTTCAGCTTCTCGGACGACGCATCACTGCTCGGAGCACCTCGCGGATTCCAAATCACCATCAAGGATGTCAAGGTATGTGCGGGTGCAGGCTTCGTAGTAGTTAAGACAGGCGATATAATGAC
>CAZLTX010000146.1:0-3437 GCA_964562555.1 uncultured Oscillospiraceae bacterium | reverse complement strand
TTTTTAATTCCCAAAAGCCGCCTTAAATCCCTCACAACATCGTGCGAGGTCATTCCCGCCGGCTTGTTTATATTCAGTATTCCGTCCTTCATCAGTTCTCCATCTCCGCAGCCGCCTTCTCAAGCTCGGCGATAACCGCCTTTACCGCAGCCGCAATCGGCATGTTGAGCGTAGCTCCGGCAGCCTTAATGTGACCGCCGCCGCCGAATTTTTCCGCTATGACCGCAACATTTCCGACGCTTTTGGCTCTGAGGCTCAGTCTGACGGTTTCCGCTCCCTTTTCTTTCAGAAAAGCCGCATACTCCACGCCCGCAATGCTCCGCAGCTCCTTTATGACATTCTCCGTTTCTTCGGAAAACGCTCCGCTTTCCTCCAGCATTTTTTCCGTCACAAATGCGACCACAGCTTTGCCGCCGCTGACAAGCTGCATGGTCGAAAGTGCCATGCTTTCGATTATCTTGCGTTCGAGCCTTACATTCTCGTAAAGCTCTACGCTGACACGGTTCATGTCAACGCCTATATCACAAAGCTCCGCCATTATCTCAAAGGAGCGGCGTGTCGTGTTCGAATACTGGAAATTGCCCGTATCGGTGGTTATGGCTGCGAATACAGCTTCTCCGATTTCAATATCACCGCTTATTCCCATGGCCGCTGTCAAATCATAAATCAGCTCGCCTGCCGCCGCTGCATCGGGATCCACATAGTTGTAATCGCAAAACTCCTTGGTTGTATGGTGGTGATCCACGCATATTGATACGGGTGCCTGTGCGAATTTTTCACGCCTCTCCGGAAAGCGTGTTTCATCTCCGCAGTCTACGCAGAACGATATGTCCGGCTCTTTTATTATGTCAAGCTCCCGTGTGCAATATCCGTCCCTGTCCAAAAATGCGAGATTGAGCGGAAGCTCCTCCTCCATGAGAACAAACGCCTCCTTGCCCTTGAGTCTGAGTGCTCTGCAAAGTGCAACCGACGAGCCTACCGCATCTCCGTCGGCACTCACATGGGGATATATTAAAATTTTCTGTGCTTTTGAAAGCACCTCTGCTATTTCTTCAAATGTGTTATTCATTTCGTTTTCTCTGTCTATGCCAAAAGGCGAATCGTAAAATCCGCCTTTTGCTCTTGTATTTACATATCTTCAGTTTCCGAATTCTCAGCGTCCTCGGGTTCGTCCTTTTGGTAGCTGTCGAAGTCTATCGTATCCAGTATTTCCTCTATATGTCTGCCGTAGTCCATGGAGTGATCTATCTTGAAAATCAGCTCCGGAATGTGGCGTACCTTCACCTGACGGGAAATTTCTTTTTTAATCATTCCCTTAGCACTGTTGAGACCCGCGAGGATTCCGTCCTCGGCGGCTTTCTTTTCCGCCTCATCCTTGCTGAAATTCAGCACCGACACATAGCAGGTCGCATAGCTTCCGTCACTCGTGACGGAAACTCCCGATATGCTTATCATCTGACCCGCAACTCTCGGATCTTTAATTCCGCTTATCAAAAGCTCTCCTATGATACGGCGGATTTCTTCTCCGAGCCTGCCCTGTCTGTAGCCTTTACCCATATTTATTTCCTTTCTACCTCAACCATGTGGAAGCACTCGATAACGTCGCCTTCCTTGATGTCGTTGTAGTTTTCGATACCGATACCGCATTCGTATCCCTGGTTTACTTCCTTAGCATCGTCCTTGTATCTCTTGAGCGAGGAAATCTTGCCCTCGTGGATAACGATACCGTCACGAACCAAACGGATTTCGGCATTTCTGATAACCTTACCCTCCTGTACGTAGGAGCCTGCGATTATGCCGACATTAGGTACCTTGAAGGTATTTCTTACCTCAACCTTACCAAGAACTTCTTCTCTGAATTCCGGATCGAGCATACCCTTCATAGCGTCCTCTACATCGTTCAGAATGTCGTAGATTACTCTGTAAAGTCTGATCTGAATGTTTTCTCTGTCCGCAAAGGTCTGAACAGCCGTAGTCGGTCTTACGTTGAAGCCGATGATGATGGAGCCTGTGGTTCCCGCAAGCATAACATCGGACTCAGTAACAGTACCAACACCTGTGTGAATGATTCTTACTCTTACATTTTCATTGTTGAGCTTTTCGAGTGAGGCAACGATAGCACCGATGGAGCCCTGTACGTCGCCCTTGATGATGAGGTTGAGGTCTTTGACTTCGCCCTCCTGAATCTGACTGAATAACTGTTCAAGCGTTGTGCTTGCGTTTCTTGCCAAAATTTCTTCTCTGAGCTTCTGTTTTCTGTTATCTGCGATTTCCTTTGCGATCTTATCCTGCTTAACCGCATTGAATTCGTCGCCTGCCTCAGGAACATCGGAGAGTCCGAGGATTTCCACCGCTGTCGCAGGTCCCGCTTTCTTGATTTCCTTGCCTTTGAAGTCCGTCATCAGACGAATTCTGCCTGCACATGTACCGGCTACAACGCTCATGCCTGTCTTGAGTGTTCCGTTTGTTACCAGGAGCGTAGCAACAGGTCCCTTGTTCTTGTCAAGTCTTGCTTCGATTACCGAACCCATAGCCAATCTGTTCGGGTTAGCCTTGAGCTCGAGCACCTCTGCCTGCAAAAGTATCATTTCGAGAAGATTTACAATTCCCTCGCCCGACTTTGCGGATACAGGCACGGAAATTACATCTCCGCCCCAGTCCTCTACGAGCAGTCCGTGTTCCGTCAGCTCCTGCTTAACTCTGTCAGGGTTTGCTGCCGGCTTATCCATCTTGTTGATTGCTACGATGATAGGAACTCCCGCTGCCTTTGCGTGGCTGATGGATTCTATGGTCTGAGGCATAACGCCGTCGTCTGCCGCAACCACGAGTACCGCGATATCCGTAATATGTGCTCCGCGTGCACGCATAGCTGTGAACGCTTCATGTCCCGGCGTATCGAGGAATACGATCTTCTGTCCGTTGATTGTAACCTCTGATGC
The DNA here is from genome assembly GCA_964562555.1 of uncultured Oscillospiraceae bacterium. Taxonomy (GTDB): domain Bacteria; phylum Bacillota; class Clostridia; order Peptostreptococcales; family Anaerovoracaceae; genus CAG-238. The sequence goes on along the minus strand of CAZLTX010000146.1, from coordinate 498 downwards.
ACCGATGTGCTGTGTGATACCGCCCGATTCGGAGGCTGTTACGTTTGTCTTTCTGATGGCGTCCAAAAGTGAGGTCTTACCGTGGTCTACGTGACCCATAACTGTGATTATAGGTGCACGAGGCTTCAAATCCTCTTCCTTATCCTCGAAGAGCTCAAGGCCTTCTTCTTCTGTTTCTTCTTCAACCTTGGTTACAACAACGCTGATTCCGAGGTCGTCTGCCAAAATCAAAATCGTATCTTCGTCGATATTCTGATTGATATTCGCCATGATACCCATCTTCATGAGTGCCATGATAACCTTTGATGTCGATACACCTGTCTGTTCGCAGAAACCGGCTACCGTGATAGGTGCGGTTACCGCTACTGTTCCCGTAGGAAGCTCTTCCAAAATGTCATCCTCCTCTATTACAACAGGCTTAGCTTTGTTGTGTTTCTTAGGTTTAGCCTGCTTTTCGAGAGAACGCTGCTGCATTCTGTCCTTGTTCTTCTTGCCCTG
>CAZLTX010000145.1:0-3453 GCA_964562555.1 uncultured Oscillospiraceae bacterium | reverse complement strand
AAATTCTTTATGAGCTGCTCGGGGAATACGCCTCCCGCAGTCAGATAATCGTGATCTGCCTCGAGTGCCTCGAGTGCATCTTCAAGTCTTGTCGGCAGGTGTTTAAGCTTAGCCTTTTCCTCGTCGGAGAGTGAATACAGGTTCACATCGTAAGGACCCCAGCCGTTTTCGTGCGGATCGATTTGATTTTTGATACCGTCAAGTCCTGCCATCAGCAGAGCCGCATAGCAGAGATAAGGATTGCAGGTAGCATCGGGATTTCTGATTTCGAAACGGCGGAGCTTAGGTGTTTTTGCATATGCAGGTATACGGATAACGGCACTGCGGTTTGATGTAGCATAGCCTATTGTCACAGGTGCTTCAAAGCCCGGAACCAAACGCTTGAACGAGTTGGTGCTTGGATTCGTCAGAGCACACAGAGATGCGATGTGCTTGAGCAGACCGCCCATGAACCAATGAGCCTCCTTGCTCAGATGTGAATAGCCGTTGTCATCGGAGAAAACCGGCTCGCCGTCCTTTAACAGCAGCATATGAACATGCATACCGTTGCCTGCCTCACCGTATACAGGCTTAGGCATGAAGGTCGCAGCCTTGCCGTATTTCAGTGCGGTATTATGAATAACGTATTTTATCATCATGGTGGCATCTGCCATCTTGGACATTTGACCCAGCATAGGTTCTATCTCGAACTGTCCTGCGGCTCCGACCTCAGGGTGGTGGTATTTGATTTCTATACCCATTTTTTCAAGCTCAAGACACATTTCGGAGCGGCATTCATAGGTGCCGTCAAGAGGTTTTGCTATGTGGTAGTTCTTTTGGTGAGGAACTACGCAGCCCTTGCCCTGAACATCGCTGTTCCAATACGCCTGCTCGCTGTCAACGGAATATCCGATATGGCGAGGCTCAAGTGACCACGCAGCATCATCAAACATGTGGAACTCAAACTCCGGTAAAATCATCATGGTGTCAGCTATGCCGCTTTCTTTCATGTAATTTTCGGCAGCCTGCACGATGTTTCTCGGATACTGGTCGAGAGGACGGTTTTCCGGATAGTCGATTATCATTGCATTTCCGGTAATCGAGAGAGTTGGGATTTCGCAGTAAGGGTCTGTAACGGCAGTATCCAAATCAGGTATGAATACCATGTCGCTTTTTTCAACAACCGCATATCCGTAGTTCGATGCATCGAAACCGATACCGTTTTTCATCGTGTCCTCGGTGAACTGCGATGCCGGAATCGTCACATGACGGAATTGTCCGTTTATGTCCACGATTTTGAAATCGACCATTTTGATACCCTCTTCTTGTATCAGCTTCATGATGTCATTGGCAGTTTTCTTCATTATTTACCTCCGATTATTTTTTTCATACTTTATACTATGATATTATGTGCATGGAAAGCTCGGATTTCCTTGTGCACTCCTTTGCTACTCTTAGAATATCCAAAAACAGGGACGAAATCAACAAAAATATGCAAAACACAGGTAAAAAGCTTGAAGATACGGTGAAAACGCCTAAAAAGTAAGATTTTCATTTGCAAAAAATATCAGATGTTGTATAATAAATTTGTATGACGAAAAATTTTGCTGCTTTCATGTACCTGCTTTGGAACGAAGAAAGTGTCCGAAGCTGCAGGGAAGCCGCATAATACTCTAACGGGAGGAAAAAATGATATATACAAAAGAAGTTGAGAATATGTGTTCGGTAAATAAGGGTGCGTACCACGGACCGGCACCGATTCCGCAGGAGGGCAAATGGACTCAGGTGAAGGAAGTTTCCGACATTTCGGGTCTGACTCACGGTATAGGCTGGTGTGCTCCGCAGCAGGGTGCATGTAAGCTGACTCTTAATGTCAAGGACGGCATTATCGAGGAGGCACTGGTTGAAACACTGGGCTGCTCGGGTATGACACATTCGGCAGCGATGGCAGGGGAAATTTTAATCGGAAAAACCCTGCTTGAGGCTTTGAATACAGACCTCGTATGCGACGCGATTAACACGGCTATGCGTGAGCTTTTTCTTCAGATAGTATACGGAAGAACGCAGTCGGCATTTTCCGAGGGCGGACTTGCGGTAGGTGCGGGACTTGAGGATCTCGGCAAGGGAACGAGAAGTCAGGTCGGAACTATTTACTCGACGAAGGCTAAGGGTCCGAGATATCTGGAGCTAGCCGAGGGCTACATAAGCGAGGTGGCTTTGGACGAAGAGGACAACATAATCGGATATAAATATGTAAACATGGGCAAGATGATGGACGCAATCAAGGCGGGTGTAGATGCTGCCGAGGCAATCGAAAAGGCGAGCGGTAAGTACGGTAGATTTGATGAGGCTGTGAAAACCATCGACCCGAGAAAGGAATAGGAGGCTGCACATGATTACATTCGAAAATTACGACAGAAAGATAGAAAAAATAAATAAGGTACTTGCGGCATACGGTATCGAATCGCTTGAGGCGGCTGAGGCAATATGCAAGGAAAAAGGAATTGATCCGTACAAGACCGCTAAGGAAATTCAGCCAATCTGTTTCGAAGATGCATGTTGGGCATATGTTGCGGGAGCTGCAATAGCAATCAAAAAAGGCTGCACGAAAGCAAACGAGGCGGCTAAGGCGATAGGTGAGGGGCTTCAGGCATTCTGTCTTGCAGGCTCGGTAGCCGAGGACAGAAAGGTAGGACTGGGACACGGAAATCTGGCGGCAATGCTGCTCAGCGAGGAAACCGAATGTTTCGCTTTCCTTGCGGGTCACGAGTCCTTTGCGGCAGCAGAGGGGGCTATCGGAATAGCCAAATCCGCAAACAAGGTAAGAAAAAATCCTCTGAGAGTAATCTTGAACGGCTTGGGTAAGGATGCTGCTCAGATCATTTCCAGAATAAACGGTTTCACCTATGTACAGACACAGTTTGACTATCATACGGGCGAGCTTGCCGTAGTGCGTGAAATTCCGTACTCCAAGGGAGAAAGAAAAGAAGTAAGATGCTACGGTGCGGACGATGTTCGTGAGGGCGTGGCTATAATGCATAAGGAAGGCGTAGATGTTTCCATTACGGGCAACTCTACGAATCCTACGAGATTTCAGCATCCGGTTGCGGGAACTTACAAAAAGGAATGCGTCGAGCAGGGCAAGAAGTACTTTTCCGTTGCAAGCGGCGGCGGCACAGGCAGAACACTCCACCCGGACAACATGGCAGCAGGTCCCGCATCCTACGGTATGACCGATACGATGGGAAGAATGCACTCTGACGCACAGTTTGCGGGTTCTTCATCGGTTCCTGCACATGTAGCCATGATGGGCTATATAGGCATGGGTAACAATCCTATGGTAGGTGCTACGGTAGCGGTAGCCGTTGCGGTAGAGGAAGCAATGAAATAGGTGAGAGCTATGAAAAAAAGTTTGGCACTTTTGCTCGTTGCGGTGCTTTTGCTCGGAGGCTTTCAGTTTTTGAGCGAGGGAGG
>CAZLTX010000144.1:0-3461 GCA_964562555.1 uncultured Oscillospiraceae bacterium | reverse complement strand
ATCAAAAACTGTTGACAAGGCACAAAAAACATGCTAAACTCAGCCTATAAATAAACAAATTTGATAAAAAACCTTTGAAGGAGAAGTAAAACTAATTTACGGTCTTACAGCGAACCCGGGACGGTGGAAGCCGGGCAGACGCAGGGTTAGAATAATGGGCTCCCGAGGGCGAGGGGAAAGCAAGTATGCAAGTATCTGAGACGAGACTCCTGCGTCAGTGGAGAGGAGTGTGACGGCACTCTGCAGAGAGGATTTTGCGAAGAAACGGAATTACAAGTTCAAGCGTTTCGGCGAGATCAAACAAGGTGGCACCGCAGGTATATGACCTGTCCTTGAAGAAATTCAGGGACAGGTTTTTTGCTTGGTTTAAGCACAAGCCTTAAGGCAGAGACACTCCGACGATTTCAAAGCGGCAGGCATCAAAGCCGAGCCAAACGAATGAATTGGGAGGAGAAAGACATGAAAACGACAATCAAGAGAAGAATGAAAAAGGCAATCGCAGTTGTACTGACACTGGTTTTGGCAGCGGCATTTTTGACAGGCTGCGGAGGTGGTACGCAGGACGAAAATCAAGGCAATGATATGCTGAAGGTAGGAATTTTGCAGCTTATGGAGCATCCGTCGCTTAACACAATTCGTGAAAGCATAGTTGAGGGACTTGCGGAGGAAGGCTATACCGAGGGTGAAAACCTTGAAATCGACTATAAGAACGGTCAGAATGACATGACAAATATGAAGACGATTGCACAGACCTTCGTATCGGGCGGCTGCGATGTAATCGTAGCTATCGCAACACCTGCGGCACAGGCGGTGCTGAGTGAAACGACGGAAATCCCTGTCATCTTTGCAGCGGTTACGGATCCTGTAGATGCGGGGCTGGTAGATGACATGAATATGCCGGGTGGCAATGTCAGCGGAACCTCTGATGAGGTTTCGGCAGAAGCGATAATGGAGCTTGCAAAAGAAATAACACCGGGCTTTAAGACTATCGGAGCACTTTACAGTGCAGGTGAGGACAATTCGGATTCCGTGATTCAAGGCTTGACGGAATATGCACAGAAGAACGGTTACAAGCTCGTGGAGTCAACGGTGACAAATACGAGTGAGGTACAGCAGGCGGCACAGTATTTGGCGGACAAAGCGGACATCGTTTACTCCCCGATTGACAATACGATCGCATCGGCAATGGCTGTTGCGACTGAGGTGTTCAACAATGCACAGATTCCGTTCTATGTAAGTGCGGATTCGATGGTACAGGACGGCGGACTTGCTACATACGGCATCGACTATACGGTTCTCGGAAAGGAAACCGCAAAGATGGTCGCAGCTGTTCTCGGCGGCAGCGACACGGCAGCTATGCCTGTGGTAAAGATGAGCGATATGCAGGTTTATGTAAATACGACGACAGCGGTGGCACTCGGAATTGAAATTCCGCAGAACATACTGGACAAGGCAACTGTGCTTGGCTAAGCAGATTACGGTTTAAAGTGCGGAAGGCGGAATACCGAATGAAGTAGGCAGAACAAGCTTGAGCGGTTTGCTGCCTACCGCCTGCCGTCTGTGCTTAAGACTTTTCATATATCAGGAGAGGAGAGAGTATATTGCGAAAGCTCAAAGCATCCAAGCAGGAGAAGCACGGGAGCGGCATGAGAGCAGCATGAGAGCGGCAGCGGTATACAGTAGGAAAAAAGATGATGACATTCGGTGCCCTTTTGGGCTCGCTTGAGCTGGGACTTATATACTCGGTTTTGGCATTGGGGGTATTTTTATCCTTCAGAACATTGAATATGCCGGATTTGACGGTGGACGGTTCTGTTGTAACAGGTATGGCAATTTCGGCAGTGATTTGTGCAGGCGGCGGTAATCCGTTTTTTGCACTGATAGCTGCGTTTATAGGCGGTGCGTTGGCAGGGCTGGTTACGGGACTGCTGCATACGAAGCTCAAAATTCAGGCGATTTTGGCAGGAATTTTGGTCATGATGGCGGCATATTCCGTCAACCTGAGGATAATGGGAAAGACACCTAACATTCCGCTGACAAAGAGCGAAACGATATATAAGCTGGCAGATGCGTTGATGGCACCTGCATATGCGGGTATTTTGCTCAATTTAGTGATTTTGGCGATTATAATTGCCGTGCTGTATCTTTTCTTACAGACAAGACTCGGATTGATATTTCGTGCAACAGGTGACAATGAGGATATGGTAAGGGCGTGCGGCGTGTCTTGTGACAGCATGAAGCTGATGGGACTTGCGATTTCCAACGGCTTTGTGGGACTGGCGGGCGGCATGCTTGCACAAAATCAGGCTTTTGCGGATATCAACAGCGGTGTAGGCATGATGGTAATAGGTCTTGCCTCTGTAATTTTGGGTGAAGTGATTTTCGGCACGAAGACGCTGCTCAGAAAGCTTGTTGCTGCGGCACTCGGTGCTGTGGTATATCGAATCATAATGGCTCAGGCATTGTACATGGGCATGGAAACCACGGATATGAAGCTGGTTTCGGCGGCGATAGTTGCAATCGCACTTTCATTGGGACTGCTCGGCGAAAAGGGCAGCAGCCTAAGACTGAAACAGAAGATGACGAAGAAAGGGGGAGCGGAAAGATGAGTACGACGGAGAGCTTAAATCTTAAGACAAACAATATCGGACAGGCGGAAGGCGGCATTCAAAAGACGCTCCTTGAGGTCAATAAGATACGCAAAATCTTCGGTGCGGGCAGCGTTAATGAAAAGCTTGCTTTGAACGATGTCAGTCTGAAGCTTAAAGAGGGGGATTTTGTCACCGTAATAGGAAACAACGGTGCGGGCAAATCGACCCTGCTGAACTGCATTGCGGGAGTTTTCCCGAACGACGAGGGCAGTATTCTGCTTGACGGTGAGGACATCACGAGGCAGCCGGAGCATAAAAGGGCAAGGCATATCGGCAGAGTTTTTCAGGATCCTCTCAAAGGCACGGCTTTTGATATGACGATTGAGCAAAATTTGGCGATTGCGTATTACAAAAATCAGAGTAGAGGGCTTAAAATAGGAATTTCAAGAAAGGACAGGGAGCTGTTTCGTGAGAAGCTGGCGATGCTGGACATGGGACTTGAAAATCGTATGACCGAAAAGGTGAAGCTGCTGTCAGGTGGGCAAAGACAGTCGCTTACGCTGTTTATGGCGGTGATTGCAAAGCCGAAGCTGCTGCTTTTGGATGAGCACACGGCGGCACTCGATCCTGCGGCTGCGGAAAAGGTGCTTGAGCTGACACGCATTTTTGCGGCACAGGAGGGCTTGTGTACGCTGATGATAACTCATAACATGAAGGATGCACTTCGCTACGGCAATCGCACGATACTGATGAAGAGCGGGCGAATTGCGATGCAGCTGGAGGGTGCGGAGCGAGAGAGCATGACGGTGGAAAAGCTGATAGAGAAGTTCAGTATTGACAGCGACCGAATGCTTTTGTAGGCGAATAATT
>CAZLTX010000143.1:0-3534 GCA_964562555.1 uncultured Oscillospiraceae bacterium | reverse complement strand
GAATGACCTCGCACGATGTTGTGAGGGATTTAAGGCGGCTTTTGGGAATTAAAAAGATGGGGCATACCGGAACGCTTGACCCTATGGCGACGGGAGTTTTGCCGATATGCATAGGCAAGGCGACCAGAATAACGGAATACACGGATTTGGATTTCAAGAAATATCGCTGTACGCTCAGGCTCGGACTTGTGACCGATACTCAGGACATATGGGGAACTGTGCTCGAGGAAAATTCGACTGCGGGGATAATGCCGAGCGATGTCGAAAAGGCGTTTTCGGGCTTTCGCGGACATATCAGCCAGCTCCCGCCTATGTACAGTGCGGTGCGTGTGGACGGCAGGCGGCTTTACGAATATGCCAGAGCCGGAGAAAGCGTAGATGTGAAAAGGCGTGAGGTCTACATCAAGGCTCTTGAGATAGAAATGATGGATTTTGCACATGACAGCGATGTGAAAAAGGTGAGCTTTACGGTTGAATGCTCGAAGGGAACATATATCCGCACAATATGCGAGGATGTCGGAAGAAATCTCGGCTGCGGTGCGGCAATGGAAAGCCTTTGCAGGCTTGCAAGCGGAGCCTTTAAGATAGAGGACGCAATCGACCTTAATGAGCTGATAGACAGCTACGGCAGCCGCAGATATGAGGGCGAAAAATATTTCGTGGAGCCTGCGGAGGAAACCGCACTTGCGGAGCTCGAAAAGCTCGTGCTTCCTACGGAATATCCGCTTACGCATTTCGGCACTGCGATAATGGACGAAGAACAGGCACGTCGCTTTATAGACGGCTGGCACATTTCGCTGCGTGAATGTGAGCTGACGCAAAGACCGGAGTTTGAGTCTGCGGAGCCGGAGATTGAAATCAGACCGGAGTACCGCATGGCATATAAGATGTACGGCAGGATTGCCGCAGCAGGCGGTGCCGAGCCTGTTTTCCTCGGTGTCGCATTTTACAGTAAAAAATACAAGAAACTTGTTGCGGACAAGGTTTTTTGCAGAAACGATGAGCTTTGAAGACAGGCAGAGGTCCGCAGGCAGCCTGAGAAAAGAGGTGCATAAACGATGATAAAATTCGAAAATACAGATGAGATTATGAATATGCCGCCGACCTGTACGGCACTCGGCAATTTTGACGGAGTGCATGTGGGTCATCAGACCTTGATACGGGCGGCGGTCGAAAAGGCAAGGGAGAGAGGCACGGCGAGTGCGGTTTTCACATTTTCTACGCACCCGAAGAGCCTGATTCCCGGAAGCAAGCCGGTGAAAAATATCGTCTATCAGGACGAAAAGGAGGCATTGATAGAGGCACTCGGTGTTGACTATTTGGTGAACATTCCTTTTACGGCGGACATTATGACGATGTCACCGGAGACCTTCGTAAAGCATTTCTTGGTTGAAAAGCTCAATGCCAAGGAGGCGTTTTGCGGCTTCAACTATCATTTCGGCTTCAAGGGTGAGGGGGACACTAAGCTGCTCAGAGTTCTCGGGGCGAAATACGGCTACCATGTGAATGAGGTCAAGGCGGTTTCCGTCGAGGGCGATGTGGTAAGCTCCACGCTTATCCGCAGCATGATTATGGCGGGAGAGATGGAGGAATGCAGCAAATATCTCGGCAGGAATTACGATATCGGCGGCGAGGTTGTCGTAGGCAATAAGCTCGGACGCACGATAGGCTTTCCGACCTCAAACATAATGATAGACGAGAGCATGGTGACACCGCCGAACGGTGTGTACACGACCTACTGCATATACAACGGAATTAAATATCCGAGCATCACGAATGTGGGAATAAAGCCGACTATCGGTGCTTTCCAAAAAAACATGGAAACGCATATTTTTAATTTTGACAAGGAGCTTTACGGTAAAACCATTAAGGTAGAGTTCGTAAAAAAGACACGTGACGAAGTGAAATTCAGAAACATCGACGAGCTTTCCGCACAGATTGCAAAGGATTGCCAAGATGCTAAGGAGTATCACGGACTGTAAAAAAATATTTTTGTGAAAGAAAAAACTAAACTGGTAACAAGGCTGTAAACATGATATCATGTATACAAAGAACAAGATTACATTATCAGACGGAGGAATGTGTGTATGAAACTATTTGACAACAAGGTTCAGGAAACCAAGTACAAGGTACTGCGTGAGGTAGCGATTCAGGCATGGGAGGGGCATGAGATTTTTGCGGAGTTCAACCGCATAGCCAGCAATGTCATCCCTAAGGATCAGCCGCCGCAGACCTGTTGTATCTACAAGGATCGTGCCGTTGTTGCCGACAGAATACGACTTGCGGCGGGCGGCAGCAAAAATGAGCCGGGAATCGTTAGAGTAATCAAGATTGCGTGTGATGAATGTCCTGAGGCGGGGTATGTTGTTACAGACCTGTGCAGAGGCTGCCTTTCGCACTACTGCATGGAGGAATGTAAGAGAGATGCGATAATCATTGACGAACATCATCATGCGAGAATAGATAAGAGCAAATGCGTTGAGTGCGGAAGATGTGCCAAGGTATGCAAATACAGTGCTATTCACAACTTCCAAAGACCTTGCGAAAACGCCTGTAAGGTGGGAGCTATCTCGATGGCACCGGGCGGCGAGGCATGTATAGATTATGATGCTTGTATAGACTGCGGTGCCTGCGTTTATCACTGCCCGTTCGGTGCACCTGTAGATAAATCGAGCATAGTAGATGTTATTAAGGAATTAAAGGCGGCTGCCGAGGCTGAGGCACGAGGCGAAAAGAATAATGTTATTGCCATAGTCGCACCTGCGATTGCCAGCCAGTTCCAGTATGTGCCGCTCGGCAACGTAATAACCGGTATCAAAAAGCTCGGCTTTGCCAAGGTTTGTGAGGTTGCGACGGGGGCCGACATGGTCGCATATAAGGAGGGACTTGAGCTTGTCGAAAAGGGATTTTTGACCTCGTCCTGTTGTCCGGCGTTCGTTAAATACATAGAAACCAAGCATCCGAGCATGGTTGAGCATATTTCGCACAACCTTTCGCCTATGGCAGAGCTCGGAAGGCATATCAAGGAAAACGAGCCCGAAGCTAAAATCGTTTTCATAGGACCGTGCATAGCAAAAAAGGCAGAAATCCAAAAGGAAAGTGTATCGCCGTATGTCGATTACGTAATAACCTTTGAGGAGCTGCAGGCACTCTTTGACAGCAGAGATATTCTGTTACGTGAGCAGGAGCCGACCGAGTGGAATCAGGCATCGTATTACGGCAGAATGTTTGCTACCTCAGGCGGCGTTGCGGCGGCTGTGGCAGAGGTGCTCAAGGAGCTTAAGGTAGATGACTTCGAGCTTAATGCAATTTCCTGCGACGGAATCGACAAGTGCAAGGCGGCACTGCTCAGAGCGAGCAAGGGTGTACTGCCGAACAACTTCATCGAGGGCATGGTCTGCATGAGAGGCTGCGTCGGCGGCATGGGAAACCCGACATGGCGAGAGGACATCTCCGAAGAGATAGAAGAACACGCAGAAGAAGCAGAGAATACAAACATTCTGTCCCTGATCGGAATGGGACGAGAAGCATAAA
>CAZLTX010000142.1:0-3560 GCA_964562555.1 uncultured Oscillospiraceae bacterium | reverse complement strand
AATGTGCGGAATTTGGTGCACATACGGGGAACGGAGCTTGATTATGAAAACTATTTTGATAATTGATGATGATATTCATATCGGAAATATGCTCGAGGAGCTGCTTACAAAAAATGATTACAGGGTTTTGCGTGCTTATTCGGGAACGGAGGCACTGCTCTTGCTGTCGGGCAGCAGACCTGACTTGATATTGCTGGATTTGATGCTGCCGGGGCTGTCGGGCGAAGAGGTTCTTTCGCATATCGACGGTATTCCGGTGATAGTCCTCAGTGCAAAGGCAGATGTGCAGGACAAGGTTAAGCTTTTGATAAGCGGGGCAGCCGATTATATGACGAAACCCTTTGATGTAAGCGAGCTTTTGGCACGAATTACAGTGCAGCTCCGCAAGCAGGAAAGCCGCAGCGGCAGTGAAGTGCTGACAGTGGGGGATTTGAGCTTGGATATGCTGTCTTTTTCATTGACAGTCAACGGGGAGCCTGTGAAGCTGACACGGACGGAATTTGCAATCTTGAAATTGCTGATGGAAAATCCTAAGCAGGTCATCGCCAAAAGCGTTCTTTTGGATAAAATCAGTTTTGATACGCCGGACTGTACCGAGCGTTCTTTGAAGCAGCACATCAGCAATCTGCGAAAAAAACTTCAAGATGCAGGCGGTATGGACTATATAGAAACCGTATGGGGCATAGGTTTTAAGCTCGCAGATTTCAAATCTTGACCTAATCTTGACTTTTTTCTTGACCGCTTTCTTGACTTTTTTGCTGTAAACTGGGGTCATCAAAGGAGGTAGCGAATATGGATTATGTTTTACAAACCAACAGCCTAACGAAAAAATACAGAAATTTTCAAGCGTTAAACGGTCTTAGCATGAATGTACCGAAAGGCTCGATATATGGCTTCGTCGGAAAAAACGGTGCCGGAAAGACAACACTTATACGCTTGATCTGCGGCCTGCAGAAGCCGACTTCCGGTGATTTCAGCATATACGGCATTCGTAATGACAGCAAGGACATAAGCAAAGCACGCCGCCGCATGGGAGCTGTGGTGGAAACACCGTCTATCTACATGGACATGACTGCCGAGGAAAATCTGAAGCAGCAGTATCTAATTCTCGGGCTGCCGTCATATGACGGTATAACAGAGCTTTTGGAATTGGTCGGTCTTGAGAACACCGGGAAGAAAAAGGCGAAAAACTTTTCTTTGGGAATGAAGCAGCGGCTCGGCATTGCAGTCGCACTTGCGGGAAATCCGGATTTTCTCGTTTTGGATGAGCCGATAAACGGTCTTGACCCACAGGGAATTGTAGAAATTCGTGAGCTGATTTTGAAGTTGAACCGCGAAAGACAGATTACGGTTTTGATTTCCAGTCATATTTTGGACGAGCTTTCACGCTTGGCAACGCACTACGGCATAATCGACAAGGGGCGAATGGTAAAGGAGCTGAGCAGTGAGGAGCTTGAGGCGGCCTGCCGCAAGTGCGTTCGGGTCGAGGTCAGCGATACGAGCATTTTGGCACGTGTGCTACATTCCATGAATTTGGATTATGAAATAGTTTCGGACAGTACAGCGGATATTTTCGCAAGCATAAGTATTACGCAGCTTGCCCTGGCACTTACAAAGGAGAATTGCGAGCTGATTTCCGTTCAGGAAAAAGACGAAAATCTTGAAGGCTATTATCTTTCGCTTGTCGGAGGTGAGTGCAATGCTTAATTTGTTACATTCTGAAATTTATAGATTAAGACATGACTGCGTTTTTTACATTTTACTCTGTGCGGCTGTCCTTTCGGGCGTAGTTTACGGAATTACCGCCTTTGCAGGGGCTTTTGATGATATGTTTGTCGTGCCGCTGTTTGCGATTTCGGCAGTTTACATATCCTTGAGCGTAGGCAGAGAATATGCGGACGGAACGCTTCGCAACAAGATTATAGTCGGCAAGAAGAAAACAGATATTTTTGCAGTCAAGCTGATTGTAAATATTGCCGTAAGCGTAATTAACGTTACAGCATTTTTGATTCCGTGCATTGCAATTTTATCGGTAAATGCATTATCGAAAATTCCGAATTCGGTTCTGCTTTGGACCTTGCTTGGATTTTTCCTGCTTAATATTTCGTGGGCAGCTATTTTTACTTTCATCAGCTTGTTGATTTCTTCAAGAGAAATCGCAGCGATACTTAATTTTATTTTGATCATAGCGATTATGTTTGCATCGTACCAGCTGGAATTTGCGATAGGGCAGCCGGAGTTCATCATAAATGAGGAGCTGTCCAATCAGCCTATGAGCGAAGAAGAGGTAAAGCAAATCCAAAACGGCACATTTGCGGGGAGCTATGCCACAGAGATAGATGACAACGGCGTGGTAACATATTACAAGACAGTTATTACAGAGGAAAGCAAGCAAGCTAATCCGAATTTTGTCAGCGAACCTTTCAGCAGTGTTCTGCGAGGCGTTGATTCATTACTTCCGCACGGTCAGATAAACGAATATGTTTATCAGTTAACGGTATACGCAGACACACCGGATTACGACAGCACAGAGGATAATATGCGAATAAAAGCTTTTCCGCTTTATTCCTTGGTGCTGATAGGTTTTTTGTCCGTAACGGGTTTGCTTCTGTTCAGGAAGAAAGAAATAAAATAAAGGGGGCATTATGGAAAATCTGCTGTTAATCATCATCGGAATATTGCTTTTGACAGTCGCTGCACTTACCGCCAGGCTCTGTTTTATGCGAAAATCCGCAAGAGAGATAGCGGAGGGCTTTCGTGACAGATTAGCAGCAGATACCAATACGCTTATTGATATTTCCTCCAACGACAGATATATGCGGCAGATAGCGGCGGAAATCAATCTTCAGCTCCGACTTTTGAGAAAGGAGCACAATCGCTATCAGCAGGGCGATTTGGAATTAAAGGAAAGTGTCACCAATATTTCTCACGATTTGAGAACCCCGCTTACAGCCATATGCGGATATTTGGATTTGCTTGAGGGAGAAGAAAAATCCGAAAATGCAGAGCGATACATAGAGGTAATACGAAATCGAAGCGATGCGTTGATACAGCTTACGGAGGAGCTGTTACAATACAGCGTGGTTACAGCCTCGCAGGAGTTAAGCTACGCACGAATGGATTTGGTCAAGGCTTTGGAGGAAAGCCTGCTTTCTTTTTATGCTGTTATGCAGGAAAGGGGTATTCATCCGGAAATTAAGCTGCCGAGCGAGCCTGTTTACCGTGAGCTTGATGAAAGTGCGGTCAGTCGCATTTTTTCAAATATTATAAGCAATGCACTGAAATATTCGGACGGAGATTTTTTGCTTGAGATGGATGATACGGGGAAAATAGCCTTTACGAATACCGCAAAAAATTTGAACAGCGTTGATGTGGAAAAATTGTTTAACCGATATTATACGGTTGAGGCGGCAGGAAAATCAACAGGCTTGGGCTTGTCTATAGCCAGGACACTGGCAGAGCGAATGAACGGGAGCATATCGGCAGAGTATTCGGAGCAAAAGCTGACAGTGTTTGTCACGCTCTGATGAAACTGAGCAGTAGAGCTGTGCGGTGAGATG
>CAZLTX010000141.1:449-3575 GCA_964562555.1 uncultured Oscillospiraceae bacterium | reverse complement strand
ATAAACAGTATAGCCTTCTTTTGTGCAGGTGGATTCTACAACTTTATAAAATACACTGAAATCGTGCGGAATTGCCGGTGTATAATCACGTCGTTCAGTTTTTCCGCATCCATACGAACATTCATAAACAGTGTAGCCTTCTTTTATACAGGTAGATTCTACAATTTTTGATACAACACTGAAATCATGTCCGGTAGGATCTTTTTCGCTACCATCTAAAATATAATAATATCCGCATAACTTGCAAATATGTTTAGTATAACCCTTTTCCGTACAGGTCGGCTCTATTACGATATCTATAAATTCATGTTCGCATGGTTCTGCTTCAAACGGATATGCCGTATATGATTCTCCATTTGGACTTGTCCATGGTAACCACCAAATAATCCACGTTCATCAATACAAAAAAACGTCAGTCCCCGAAAAAGACTGACGATTTTCAAATATTCGTTCACCACGGCATAACCAATGTCCCCGGAAGGCTGCGGAACAGCTCCGCCAGGTAATCTTCCACGTTCATCCCATTCGCACAGGCGGTTGCTGCTGCGGAATACATCATAGCACTGGCATCCGCTCCCTTCACCGATGCAGAGAACAGCCAGTTCTTACGTCCCACACACATCGGTCTTATCGCGTTCTCCGCACGGTTGTTGTCAATCGGGATATCTTCGGACTCAAGAAACCGGCACAGGTACTTCTTCTCATTTTTCGCATACTGTACAGCTTTCGCGAGATTAGATCCGCCAGCCGGTTCTACCGTATCAAGCCATGCAAAAAAAGCTTCAAGTACAGGTTTCGACTGTGCCTGACGCGCGTTATGCCTCTCTTCCGCTGTCATGGGTTCGGCGATCTGCTCATCCTTTTCGTTTCGTCCGCTGTACATCCGCTCCAGCATAAACAGCTGATTGCAGTATTCCACTCCCTTTGCGGCGGCTGATGTGGCAAGCAGCGCCTTATCACTCGGAAGTGCATCCACGAACTTTCTTCTCACATGAGCCCAGCATCCGCAGCGGACAGCCTTTTTCAGCTTGTTGTATCCGTCAAAGCCGTCACAGACAAAGTATCCGCTGTAATCCCCGAGAAATCGTACCGCATGGTCTCCGTTTCGGGTAGGCTGATACTCAAACAAAATGTTGCTGTGGTCGTTCATCTTCCCATTGCAGTAGATCCACATTCTTGAGTCGGTCTTTGCCTTTCTGCCCGGTTCGTGAAGCACCTGTACCACCGTTTCGTCGGCATGAATGACAGGAGAAGCGATGAGTTCTTTGTGCATCTCCTCCCATACAGGTCTGATCCATCGCTGTGCCGCCGTGATGATCCAGTTCGCCATCGTCGTAGAGGAAAGATTCACGCCCTTGGCTTTGAAATCCTTCTCAAGACGGGTCAGCGGCATCGCATTGCAGTATTTTTCGTATACGATATGGGCAAGCAACTCCGGTGTGCAGAAGCTGTGCGGAATCATGGGTGCAGGGACTTCTGCTGTTCTGATATGGCATTTCTCGATATCCGGCAGATCAGCGTCTCTGGATTCGTCCATGCCGCAGGTCGGGCACTTCACCACTTCGGCAATATGGCGGCGCAGGAAAAGACGTGCAGGCACATACACCAGCTCGTCACGGATTTTTTCTTTGCCGATGACAACCATTTCAGCACCGCACTTGCCGCAGGTCTTGTCCTCGACTTCGTGAAATTCTTCTACTACTTCCAGATCGGCATAGATTTCATCACGGGTGCGCTTGATACGTTTATTGGCTTTTACATCGATATACTCCGGATTCTTCAGATTCACATCCGCAGTCTGCTCGGCTTCATCGAACATGGGAATCTGTTCCGCTCCTTCGAGTACGACTTCGGTCTTTTCACTCTTCTGACCGTAGACCTGCTTCTCGAACCACGCCAGACGTTCTTTCAGAATGGATACTTCATCTTTCAGTTGAGAGACTTCCTCATGGAGCGCGGTATTTTCCGAGAAAACAGCACGGATTTTCAGTTCCATTTCAGGGGTGTTGATTGCTTCTCTGATTAAAAATTCCCACGTTTCCATGACTTTCCTCCGACGTTTTGTGATGGGAATATTGTATCACAATACATCGGAAAAGTCTTCAGATATCATGAAAACAATCGAAAAACAGTCAGTAAAGTCTGCCTTTTCTGCCTGGTTTGATGGCTTTAGGCTGTTCCAGTTCCAATCCTTCAAACAGCCAGCGGACTTCCTGTTCCGTCAGCAGTTTTGCCTCCGACTCGTTCCTGGGCCATCGGAAACAGCCGTTGTCAAGACGTTTGTACAGCAGAAGGAATCCGTCTCCTTCCCAAAGAAGCGATTTGATGCGGTCCCGTCTTCGTCCGCAGAACAGAAACAGTGCTCTGCTGTATGGATCGAGCTCCAGCTTTCCTTGAACCAATGCCGCAAGACCGTCGATTCCCAGTCGCAGGTCGGTGTATCCGGTGACAAGATACACCTTCGATACCGATGCGATTTCCTTCAGCATGATTTCAATGCGGACAGAATGGCGGTCAGCTGCTCAGCTGATACTGTATCAGGCAGGGTGACCGTAATTCCGGCGGACTCGATGCGGATTCCCTCTGAAATTGTCGGCTTTTCGATGGATACGAGCTGATTTTCCTCAAGAACGGATTCGCGGATTTTCCGGAGATAGTGATAGTATGAACTTGTGGCTACTCCGTTTTCGCGGCACCATACTTTGATGCTTTTGCCGCTGCTTTGGCAGTCAATGATTCTCTGTCTCCACTCATCCATGGAGATTTTGCTTTTTATTTCGGTTATCGCTGTGGTTATTTCTTTCATGGCTGACTCCTTGATTGGCGTTCCATTTACTCCGTTCGAGTGTTTGGAACAGCTTTGGATGTCCAATTGCTCGGTTCGAGTGTTTGGAGCATTTCTGTATCGTTTATTTTACTATCTTTAGTCAGCCGTATTTAGACATGGGGTTATTTGGTGGTTACTTCTTTTGCGCTCTGTTGTAGTGTATGGGACCCTATTAGACTGCATGATACTCTATTGCACTTGCTGGCTTAGTTGGAGTTATTTTAGCATATGTGGTTGGACGATTTCAAGATGGGGGAGTTGATGCTTACACAAAAAACGTCAGCCGTAACAGACTGACG
>CAZLTX010000141.1:0-439 GCA_964562555.1 uncultured Oscillospiraceae bacterium | reverse complement strand
ATTGTTTCCGCTGTTGAATATGTACCTGAAAGAATGAACCCTGTGGCAGTAATTCAGTATGATGAAAATTTGAATATGACAATATTAGACGAGGGAACATATACGAAATTCTCAAATCTTCAAAGGAGAGCACTATTAAACAATACACCATCCAATATAATTCTGTCGGATAATATCAGTACTTATTCAGATTCGGAGTTAGCGGCGGTGTATGATGCAAAAAATAATTGTATTCCTGAATATTTTGATGAAAATGAAAGAGTTTTAGCTTTTCCAAATAGTACAGTAGTATATGATGGAATGGGAACAATTTTTAGAGTTTATGATTCTGGCAATTATTCTCCATATTTAACAAGTTGGACATATCCTTCTAACGGTACATATTATTATGGAACATGGACACCACAGAATTGGATTCGTATACAGAGCAATTATATAA
>CAZLTX010000140.1:0-3619 GCA_964562555.1 uncultured Oscillospiraceae bacterium | reverse complement strand
TGGTGGATCATCAGGGGCTCGAACCCTGGACACCCTGATTAAGAGTCAGGTGCTCTGCCAGCTGAGCTAATGATCCATATTCGTTTGTTTCGTGCCTCACGCTTGGCACATTTGATAGTTTATCATTTTAGGGGGAGCTTGTCAACAAGAAAATTCATTTTTTCTCAAAATTTTTTAAAATTTTTTAAGGCTTTTGCAAATGCAGCCTTATACTTTTCGGATAAACTGAGCAAACTATCAGCAAACAACAGATAAAGGAGGACCAAAAATGAAAGATAAGAATTGCTGTGACAAGGAAGAACTCAGAAATGAAAAAGCTCAGAAATCACAGAAGTCACAGAAAAATCGCAAGAGCGAAAGCTTTAACGACTGCGATAAGAAGAGCGAAGACAAAATGCATTAAATATTCGCTAAATATTGACAGAAAAGGGCGGCAAGACTGCCCTTTTACTATATAATCTAAGTGCAGCCTGCGATCTTCACAAGCCTCCTTCTTTACAGGCAAAGCAAGAGCTGTTTCGATATTAAATCAAAAAAATACGCTAAGGCAAAAAAACAGAAGCGGTTTTGATAATTGTTTGGCTGTTTACAGGGATTTTACTTTGCATTTATCGCTGTTTTAGTATATAATAAAATGAACTACATATTTTATCCGAATAAATTCAAAAGGAAATGAAATGTTGGCAGAACTGAAAGAAATATTTAATATCGTTAAGGAATTTTGTATTGATAACTATATAGAGCTTTTGCTGTGCGTTAATACGGTCGCACTTATTTGGGCGGCAATCTGCTTGATTCGGATTATGCGAGGTATGAAAAAAAAGAAAAAAGCCGCAGTGAGTGTGGATTCCGCAGAGGATTTGCTGCTCAGCTTGAATATTAAAAGAGCAGATGTCAATATCGGCAGTATAAATGAGGACTTTGAACGAAAGCTGATGGCTGAAAATGCCGAAGGCACGAAGGACGGAACCGACGAGCTTGCCAAAGCATGTGCGAACGGGGCGGAGGCTGATGCTGATGCAGAGAGGAAAGAAACGCAGGATAAGGATAAGGCGGAAAATCCGACCGATGCCGGGGCTGCGGTCGTGATAGAAAAGCTGATACCTACGGCTGCCGAAAAGGTAAAGACTGCGGGCTTTTGTACGAGCAGGAACGGAAAGGTATATTCCGAAGAAGAGATTTTGCAGCAGATTAAGGACTGAATGACGATAGCCTGCGGCTTTGGCTGTGATATGCAGCCGCCGAGGCGAGATATAGATTTAAGATGTAATGGAGTTACGGAGGCAAATAATGTTTTGTACCAAATGCGGAAAAGAACTGTATGACGGAGATAGATTTTGTGCTTTCTGCGGGGCAGAGGTGAGAAGGGCACAGGCAACGAAGAATGACGAGGTTGTATTCAATCCGCCGTTCAAGCTTGAGGCACAGAAAAAGACCGAGGAAATTTTGAAGGCTGCCGATGAAAGAAAGGAAAAGGAGGCCGCTAAGAGAGAAACCGTGGCTTTTGACTGGAATTTGGACGGTTTTCCGAAGGCAAGCCCGAAAAAGACGGAGGATGTCAACTTTAATTGGGACAGCGTGCTGGAAAAACGTGCGGCAAGAAGCTTTGATGAGGACAGCTTTTTTATTGAAAGGATAACTCCTACAGAGGTGAGAACGCCTCAGATTAAGGAAGAAGAAACGAGCAAAACACCGACTGAACCGATAAAGGAAATATTTTCTTCGGAGGAGCTGGAAAAAGAACTGTTCGGCTTATACGGAGCCGAAGTGGAAGGCAGAACGGAAACGCAGCCTAAGATGACCGAGAACGAGGACGCAGGAGCTGCGTCTGTCACGGATATTTCGAATATTTCAGATATTTCGGAAAATTCGGATGCAGCTGACGATTTTCAGGAGCTGCACGATATAAATGATCTGATTTCGACAGAGGGATTATCCGAATACAGTGACGGCAGCAAAAACGGAAGCAGAGATAGGGACAGCAGATTTTATACATTTAATAAGAAGAGTGATGAGTTCGAAGAGCTTCTGAATAAGGAGCGTGAGCGTATCCGCAGCATGGAGGACGAATATAAACGCAGGCTTGAGGATATGGACTATACCTGGGTGCCTGAGGTGTTTAAGAGTCGCACGGCAGGGCAGCGAACCGATGTGCCTGTAGGAAATACCTATGCTGAGCCTGCGAAAGCAGAGAGCACGCCGGCTGAGAGTGAGGCGGCGGTATTGGTCGAGGTTATTCAGCCGCAGACACCGAATACCGTAGATTTGACCAAGGAATATCCGCATATAAATATACCGGAACCTGTGGCTGTGCCCGAACAGGCGAAAGCCGAAGAACTAAAAGAGGAAACTAGGCAGGAAGAAATAAAGCAAGAAAACGAAGAAACCGAAGTAAAAAAAGAAGCAAAAGCGGAAACCGTCGAAAAGGACAAGCTCAGATATTCCGATGTTTTTCCCAGGGTCGGTGCCGAGAAAGCGGGTTCTCTCGGCACAGAGGGAATGCCCGAAAAAGCGGGAGCTTCGCAGGAAAGCGGCTCCGGCGACAGGAACGACAAGAACGGCAGCCGCAGCGGTGCTGCTATTGCTGCTGTGTTTGATGACGAGGACGAAGAACCGGTAAAGAAGCATATTGCGGCCAAAGTTATCGTAGCGGTTCTGCTGATTGCATTGCTGCTTGAGGGCGGTGCTTTGGCGATTAAGTTTTTCGCTCCCGACAGCAAGGTGTCTGCGATGATAGACACGGCTGTTTTCAAAATAGCGGATCTGTTTACAGGCGGCTCTGCTCCTGCGAATGCGGACGGAGCAGGTGACGGCGGCTCGGTATCGTCAGAGGACAGCAGGGCAGCATATTTTTCGAATTTGGTTATCGGAAAATCGGGAAGCGTCAAATCAATCGGCTCTGTGTCATATAATCCCGAGCTGACATACGGCTCCGGCAAGGAATACTCCTTTGCGGAAATATCCGAGGCGGATAGCTTCGTAGATGCCGAGTGGAAGGACGCAGGTGCTACATACGGAGAAAAGCTGCTTGAGTCTGTCATCAAATATTATGACGGCTGGATAGATACTAATTCGGAATCTGATCTAATAGGAATCAATACTCTGGAAATCGGAGAAATCAGAACGGGCAAGGATGGATTTTATGTTTTGTGCGAAGTCACCTATGCCGCAGTGGACGGCGAAGAGCTTTCGCAGTATCAGACCGTCTTTGTCAAGATTTCCAATGGGTTGATGGTGATAAATGAAATCAAGGAGGAAACATTATAATGGAAAAACTCGAAAAGAAGATCAGTATAGTGATCCTTATAATAGTGATAGTTGCATCGCTGTTTTTGGCACTCGTGGGATTCATATCTGACTTCATGTGGTTCAAAGAAATGGGCTATGTTGCCGTATTCTTTACACAGCTTGTGACGATGCTCAAGGTCGGCATACCGACGTTCATCGTTGTGGCAGGTTTGGTGATGCTCTATCTTCACCACCTCAGAAAGAGCTATTTCTCGAAAATCGCATCCTCGGAAGCCACCGACATGAAAAAACTTAAACGCACGACTAATTGGCTTGCAGTGATTTTCGGTCTGATTGCAACATTTATGACGGTTACGAATTTGTGGTTCGA